>NZ_JCAKRV010000021.1:0-100372 GCF_059515165.1 Chryseobacterium sp. CS3K3.1
ATCCAGGTCTTGAATTTTTGTTTCTTTTGTTTCAAGACAAAAGAAATTAAACATAAAAAAGCTGTTTCATCATGAAACAGCTTTTATATATTTAGTCTAATCTTATTTATCTCCCATCCTGAGCTCCAAACACCTTCTGTAAAATACTCGTAGTTCTCATGGCAGGTGTATTTCTGATCCCGCTTTCTTTATCTGCTACCATTTTGAAAACTCCATTGATAGTTTCTGTAGTAACATATTCATTAAGATCTGTGGTAACAGCCTGTCCGGTAAACGTATTATACTTTGAAATCAGGTTTTTCCAAAGCGTATCAGCACCTACCTTACCTAAAGAAGCTTTTACTTTAGGCTGAAAGGCATTGAACAGCTGAGTCTGGGTTTTTCCCTGCAGATAGTTGGTTGCAGCATTATTACTCCCTAATAAAATGTTTTTAGCATCCGTAATCGTCATAGAAGTAATCGCGTTTGTAAAAATAGGAGCAGCCTCTGTTACGGCATCCTCAGCAGCTCTGTTTAATAATTTTACCCCTTCATCCGCAAGGCTTCCCATCCCGATTGAACGTAGGGTAGTATCAATTTTTCTTAATTTTTCAGGCATTAAAATCTTTACGGCCTCATTCTTGAAAAAACCATCGGTTACTGCCAGCTTTTTTACACCATCCGTTACGCCCATACTTAAAGCTTCTTTTAATCCTGTGGAAATCTGACTGGAAGTAAGGTTTCCAATATTGGCCGAAGAATTACCGGAGGTGGTAGTGGTAGTCTTAGTAGAAGTTGCTGTACCATTATTTTTTACCGGAACATTAAGATCTACACCCGTTTTGTCTTTAACCGTAGATTTTATAATATCAAAAATTTGTGCATGAGCTGATAAAGAAAATAATAAAGCGGCTGCCAGAAAAATGTTTTTTTTCATCTTATTTTTTTACAAATTTAAACCTTTAATTTTTTTAAGTCGACTAAATTGAACAAAAAACAAACCATAATAAACCGTATTTTATAGAATAATTTCTAGACAGAATGATTTAAAAGCTGTAAATACTTCATCTTATAGGGATCCCAATCCATGAGGTCTTTAATTTGTTTTAAAAAAAGGCCCAAAGAGTTTTGAAAAATAATTATCTTAGCTCAAACCTTAACCACATCCAATGATACGGACTTTTTTAGTACTTTTTGTATTGATTTCAAACGTGATTTTTGCCCAGAATAAATTAAACCTAATTCCTTATCCTCAAAAAGTTCAACTTTTACAGGGAGAATTTGTAATCCCAAAAACTTTCGTACTAAGCGGTAACCTGCCAAAAGAGGAAACAGAATATTTCAAAAAGAGAATAGGTTCTCAGGTAGAATTTCAATATGCTCAAAAGGGTGGTAATATTCATTTAACGAACTCTATAATTCCTCAGGCACCAGGAACAGATGCTGAACAGAAAAAGGAGTATTATTCATTAGAAATTTCTCCAAAACAGATCCATATAAAGTCTTACACTAAACAAGGATACTTTCTGGCTCTTCAAACTTTGATCCAACTTATTGAACAGTATAAAGAAGGAAAGAATATTCCGGCTATGAAAATCGAAGACCAGCCAAAGTTTGCATGGAGAGGAATGCACCTGGATGTCTGCCGCCACTTTTTCACAGTAGATGAAGTGAAGCAGTATATAGATTATCTGGCAATGTATAAACTGAATACCTTCCACTGGCATTTAACGGATGATCAGGGGTGGAGAATTGAAATCAAAAAATATCCTAAGCTTACTCAGATCGGTTCAAAACGTAAAGAATCCATGATTGGGGCTTATGTGGATAATACTTTTGACGGAAAACCTTACGGTCCTTATTTTTATACACAGGAACAAATAAAAGACGTGGTGAAATATGCTCAGGACAGACATATTACCGTGGTTCCGGAAATTGAAATGCCTGGGCATGCTTTGGCAGCATTATCGGCATATCCTGAACTGGCATGTACCAAAGGTCCTTTTGAACCCGCTACAAAATGGGGTGTCTTTGATGATGTTTTCTGCCCGAAAGATGAAACTTTTACGTTTCTTGAAAATGTTCTGGATGAGGTCATCAAATTATTCCCTTCCCGATACATTCATATTGGTGGTGATGAATGCCCGAAAACAAGATGGAAGGAATGTGCGCACTGCCAGGAACTGATTAAGAAAAATAATTTAAAAGATGAACATGGCTTACAAAGCTATTTTATTCAACGGATTGAAAAACATGTCAACAGCAAAGGCCGAAAAATTATTGGCTGGGACGAAATTTTAGAAGGCGGATTAGCTCCGAATGCGGCCGTAATGAGCTGGACAGGCGTGAACGGAGGTATTGAAGCTGCAAAATCAAAACACTTTGCTGTAATGACTCCCGGTGCCTACTGTTATTTTGACCACTATCAGGGAGACCCACAGTCTGAACCTAATGCTTTTGGAGGATTTACGCCTTTGGAAAAAGTATATTCTTACAATCCTATTCCTTCCGAACTGAATGCAGAACAGAGTAAGTACATCATGGGAGTTCAGGCGAATCTCTGGACAGAATATATTTTAGATTTCAAACAGGTTCAGTATATGATTTTCCCAAGATTAATGGCACTTTCTGAAGTGGGATGGGGAACTTCAGATCCTAAGAACTATAAAGAATTTGAAAACAGAGTGATTAACCAGTTTAAAGTTCTGGATGGTATGAAGGTGAATTATGCGAGAAGCATTTATAACATCACCGGAAAAGTAATTCCTTCCAATAACGGAATTGCTTACGAGCTTTCCACTTCACAGAACTCAAATGGTATCCGATATACACTGGATGGAACAAACCCTTCCATTAATTCTGAGACCTATCAGAATGCCGTTCAGATTCCTAATTCTTTAACACTTAAGTCAGCCTATTTTGAAGACGGGCAATTAAAGAGTGCTGTTTCATCACAGCAATTTACGATTTCCAAGACCACAGGAAAAAGCATAACATTGGAGCAGCAACCCAATGAAAATTATTCTTTTGGAGGCGCTTTCACTCTGGTGGATGGAATTATCGGAAATGTAAAACAGCTGGGTAAAACGTGGCTGGGCTTTCAGGGTAAAGATGTGGTGGCAACCATAGATTTTGGTCAGAAAACAGCTTTCACAGAAGTGTACTTCAATACCCTTGAGAATAAAGGAAGCTGGATTCATCTGGCTAAATCTGCAAAGATTTTTGTTTCTGATGATAATAAGAATTTCAAATTGATTAAAGAGATCGGTACGCCTGAAATCCAGAAGGCCGGCGGAAAAATCAAAGTGAATGTGGGAACGCAGAATACAAAATACCTGAAAGTAACTATCGAAAATGCAGGTATTATTCCCGCAGGAAATCCCGGAGCAGATTCCAAAGCATGGTTGTTTGTTGATGAAATTGGTGTAAATTAGAATAAAAAATGCAGGACGATACCATACTTTCTTCCGAATTCTCATCATCTCCGGAACTGGTAGAAAAGCTGTATCAGTATGGTACAACGAAAAATTATCATGAAGGTGACATTATTTTAGATGAAAATGCTTCCATCCGTTCCATTCCTATTGTGATGAAAGGAATGCTGAAAGTGATCAGAACTGAAGAAGACGGACGCGAAATTTTATTATACTACATCAAAGCCGGAGAAAGCTGTATCATGTCTTTTCTGGGTGGCATGCACAATGAAAAAAGCATTGTAAAAGCAGAGATAGAAGAGGATGCGGAAATACTTTTCTTACCGGTAGACAAGGTGTCTTTATTCATCAAAGAACATCCGGAATGGCTGGACTATATTTTCAGATTGTACCATAAACGATTTGAAGAACTTTTAGATATCATCAATGCCATTGCTTTCAAAAAAGTAGACGAGAGACTTCTCAACCTGTTGCAGAAAAAATCTGAGCTTACCGGTTCTGAAACCATTCATACAACCCATGAGCAGCTGGCCAATGAGCTGGGAACAGCAAGAGTAGTGGTCTCCAGGCTCCTTAAACAGCTGGAAGAAGACGGAAGACTCAAGCTGGGCAGAAATAAAATCGTGCTCCTGAAAACCCTGAACTCATAAGTTCTCCCTCAATTTAATCGAAGGCACTCATATTCCCCTCCTCCGGAGGGGTGGCAAAAATTCAAAGAATTTTTGACGGGGTGGTCATAGAAAAAATCTTCTTATGTAACAAAAGTAGCTGTAGACTTTCATTCATATTCCCATTTTTGTATCAGAATTATTTGAATAGAAATGGAAATTATAGGATATACAGCGGCCGTTTTAATAGGTATTTCTCTGGGGTTAATCGGAGGAGGAGGTAGTATTCTCACCGTTCCCGTACTCGTTTATCTATTTGGAGTCGATGCTTTTCTGGCCACAGAATATTCGCTCTTTGTAGTGGGAATCAGTAGTTTGGTGGGCTCCGTGTCCTATTTGAAAAAAGGGTTGATTAACTTTAAAGTGGCGCTGATATTCGGAATACCTTCGGTAATTTCGATTTTTCTGACAAGACAATATATTCTTCCTCTGATTCCTGAAGAAATACTTCAAATACACAATTTTACTATTACCAGGAACATTTTTTTATTACTGGTTTTTGCCGGTTTGATGATTCTTGCTTCCTATAAAATGATAAAAAGAAATTCTACAGAAGAACCTTTAGAAAGCATTACGAACAAGAATAGTACTTTTATGGCAGCCGGACAGGGTTCAATAGTTGGTATTTTAACGGGATTGGTAGGAGCAGGGGGCGGTTTTATGATCATTCCGGCATTGGTTAACCTGTTAAGAATTCCCATGAAGATTGCAATAGGGACTTCATTAGCTATTATTTCGCTCAATTCTCTGATCGGCTTTTTTTCTTCTGTAAATCATATGAAAATAGAATGGAAACTTTTGATTTCTATTACGGTCATTGCCATTGCCGGAATTATAATAGGATCGCAATTATCCAAAAGAATTGACGGTAAAAAGCTGAAACCCGCATTCGGGTGGTTTATCCTGATCATGGGTATTTATATTATTACGAAAGAAATCTTCCTTTAATGTTCTTATGTAACAAAAGTAGCTGTACAGGAAAGCAGAAAGCAGGAAATTTGTATCAGATAACAAATCAAAATAAAACAGAATGAAAATAGAACAGATTTATACAGGATGTCTTGCTCAGGGGGCTTACTATATAACCTCAGCCGGAGAAGCCGCTATTATTGATCCTTTAAGAGAAACTCAGCCTTATATCAACAGACTGAAAGAAGATGAAGTAAAATTGAAATATATCTTTGAAACCCATTTTCACGCAGATTTCGTCAGCGGACATCTGGATTTAAGCCATAAAACCGGAGCACCGATTGTTTACGGGCCAACAGCCAATCCCGACTTTAATGCAGTTATTGCAGAAGATGAACAGATATTTGAACTAGGAGATATTAAAATTAAAGTTCTTCATACACCCGGACATACCCTTGAAAGTTCATGTTACCTTTTAATGGATGAAAATGGCAATGAAAAGGCTCTTTTTAGTGGTGATACCTTATTCCTTGGGGATGTTGGCCGTCCAGACCTGGCGCAGAAAGCAGCAAATATGACCCAGGAAGAACTGGCAGGACTTTTATATGATAGTTTGTATCATAAGATTTTGCCTTTAGATGATGATATTATAGTCTATCCAGCTCATGGAGCCGGTTCAGCCTGCGGTAAAAATATGCAGAAAGAAACAGTAGATACTCTGGGAAATCAAAAAAGAACCAATTATGCCCTGAATCAAAAGGACAGACAGAGCTTTATAAAAGAAGTAACGGATGGTCTTTTACCTCCACCAGCGTATTTCGGAATGAATGTGATGATGAATAAAAAAGGGTACAGCAGTTTTGATGAAGTACTTTCAAAAGGATTGCATGCCCTTGCTCCGGAACAGTTTAAAGAAATTGCTGAAGCCTCAGGAGCTTTGATTTTAGATGTAAGATCCAATCGTGAATTTGCCGGAGGTTTTATCCCGCAGTCCATTAATATAGGATTGGATGGCGATTTTGCCCCTTGGGTGGGTGCTTTAATTGCTGATGTCAACCAGCCTATTCTGCTGGTCACTGAAAAAGGAGCTGAAGAAGAAACGGTAACCCGGTTGAGCAGGGTAGGATTTGATCATATTTTAGGTTTTCTGGACGGAGGTTTTGAAAGCTGGAAAACAAGCGGAAAGGAAACTGACTTTGTTAACCGTATCTCTGCAGAACAGTTTGAAACTGAAATCAAAGAGAAAGAAGCAAAAATTATTGATATAAGAAAAGAGAGTGAGTACCATGCAGAACATATTCACGAAGCTTACAGTAAACCTCTGGCCTATATCAATGAATGGATTCATGAGATAGAGCCAGCAGAACATTTCTACATGCATTGTGGAAGCGGCTATAGAAGCACAATGGCAGCGAGTATCCTTCAGGCAAGAGGCTACAGAAACTTTTCAGAAATTGAAGGTGGTTTTAATGCCATTGCCTCCACAAATGTTCCTACAAGTGATTTTGTGTGTCAGACTAAAATTTTAAATAAATAGAAAAATGCTGGAGATTATAAAAGAACCCTGGCCGTGGTATATTGCTGGTCCGTTGATTGGGCTTACTGTGCCTGCCTTATTGATTATGGGAAATAAATCCTTTGGAATCAGTTCCTCACTAAGGCATATCTGTGCAGCCTGTGTTCCGGCCAATGTGAATTTTTTCAGATACGACTGGAAAAAAGAAGCCTGGAATTTATTTTTTGTCCTGGGAATCTTCTTCGGAGGAATGATGACTGCCCATTTTTTGATAAATCCCAATGAAATAACAGTGAATCCTGACCTGAAAGCAGAATTGGCAGGCTACGGAATTACAGATTACAGCAATCTGGTTCCGTTACAACTGATGAATTTCGAAAGCCTGTTGACCCTTAGAGGATTTATCATGATGGTTGTGGGAGGATTTTTGGTAGGCTTCGGAACAAGATATGCGGGCGGATGTACCAGCGGACATGCCATTATGGGGCTTTCCAATCTGCAGTGGCCGTCTTTGGTGGCAACAGTCTGTTTCATGATCGGTGGATTTTTAATGGCAAACTTTGTTCTGCCCATCATTCTTTCCCTATAAATATAATTTTAAAAAGAGAATTACATTATGATCAAAGAAAAAGAACAGGATATACGTCATCAGGATGCTGTTTGTGTGAACGAAAGTAACCTTACTCACCAATGGTATCACAATCTGAAATACCTTGCCGCAGGAATTATTTTTGGAATTATTTTCGTAAAAGCAGAGGTGATCAGCTGGTTCAGAATACAGGAAATGTTCCGCCTGCAGTCTTTCCATATGTACGGAATTATTGGAAGTGCTGTATTGGTAGGAATGATTTCAGTGTGGCTGATTAAAAAATTTAAAATAAAAACAATGTATGGGGAACCTATTACATTGACCCCTAAAAAGTTCAACAAAGGTCAGATCTACGGTGGATTGATTTTTGGTTTTGGCTGGGCGATAACCGGAGCCTGTCCGGGACCTCTTTTTGCTCAGATCGGGACGGGTGCTTTAGCCGTATCTGTTACCTTACTGAGCGCTATTGCCGGAACATGGGTATATGGATATTTCAGAGACAAATTGCCTCATTGATACCTTATAAATTATAAAAAAGACTGCAGATTATTTCTGCAGTCTCCCAAGTATAAAAATTATGAATAAATAAAATTCTCCGCACCTAAAGCCATATAAAGATTAATGCGCTCTATTCTGTACTGAAGTTCCAGATTGATGAGGTTCATTTCATTTTTCAAAAGATCTCTTTGTTTACGGATCAGTACAAAACTGTTGCTGGTACCGACCTTTATTTGTTTCTCGGTAAGAGAAATATTGTTTTTCAGTTCATTGACAGCGTTGGTTGTATAAGCCATCTGTCTTTCAATAGAACGGAGATTAGCTAAAGAAGATTCCACTTCGTTCAATGCATTCAGAACAGCTTTTGAATATTCTTCAACAACCTGTTTTTGCTGGGAATTTTTTACTTCCACATTCTTTTTCAGCTTTCCACCGTTGAATAGCGGAGAAACTAATCCTCCGCCCACTTTTACCAAAGGATTGGAAAATAAAGAATTAATGGATTCCACATTACTTCCGGCACTACCAAGCGAAGAACTGATACTTAATGAGGGAAGTCTTGCTGCTTTAGCTTCCTGTACTTCATAAAAAGCTTTTTCGATCTGGAAATGACTGGCCTGTATGTCTGATCGGTTTTCAAGAAGTTCCAGAGGAAAAGATTCAGGAATACTGCTTTTTACGGAATTAAAGAAATTCTGGGTTGCCAGCTTTCCCTCCGGATACTTTCCGGTAAGAAGCTCCAGAGACCTTCTCGACTGCATATTGGCATTTTTAATCTTTTCAAGATAACCCTGCAGGGAAATAATTTCGGCAGAAATATTGGACACATCGATAGCATTTGCCGTTCCAATTTTCTTTTGAATGATATAGAGCTTTTCCAGGTCTTTGGTCTTCTGAATATAGCTTTCAATCTTATCTTCCTGAATGTTTCCTGCAATATTCAGATAATAAGCTTTGGCAATCATTCCTGCAATAGACTGATGCAGCAGTGTATTCTGATGTTTTGCAGAAAAATAACTGCTGGTGCTGGCCATCTGTGAAGATTTATTTTTACCCCAAAGGTCAATTTCCCAATTGGCTTTTAATGCAAGGCGCTGCACCTGGCTGCCACTGACCAGATTATTCGAAGTGTTGGCCACAGCACTTACGCTCGGATAAAGGTCGCTTCCGGCAATTTCCATCGCCAGCTCAATCTGATTAAGCTTTTCTCTGGCAATAATAAGATCTGCATTGTATAACATTCCTTCTTTAACCAGGGATTCCAGCTGTGGGGTCTTAAGATCATTAATCCAGTCGTAGGAAATTGATTTTGATCCAGCCTTTCTGTCAAAAATCCAGTCATCAGGAATTTGTATATGAGAAGCAATTTCACTCTTTTCTTTAAGCTGATCTATATTTTCCTTCGTAGCCTCTTTATAACCGATGCAGGAGCTTAAGGATCCAGCAAGTATGCTCACTAAAATTAACTTTTTATACATGTTAATGAAGTTTAGGAATCAGGAAGTTGATTTTGCTGTTGATACGCACCATTACTTTTCTGATAAGATGAAGAGGTTTAATGTGGTCAGAATAAATTACCGCAGTTCCTCTTGCTCCCACTGTAAGCTGTTTCTGATTGTCTTCCAGTACAAATTTGGCAATAAGCTTTCCATCGGTTTCCGGCAATTGTCTTGCCGTATCAGGAAGTCCGGCTGTAGAACCATTTCCGCCCAGCATTCCTCCTGCATTATTCATGATCCCCTGGCTGGTAGCATCAATGACATATTCAAGTCTGGCTTTCACCACTTTTCCAGGTTCTGTTTTAAGAGCAAGCTCTACTTCATCTCCTTTTTTTACTGATTCAAGTTCATTCTGAGCAAAAAATCCAATGACTGACTGTTGTTTCTGAATCAGAACAAATGCAGATTTGAAAGGTGCCATAATAGCTCCTTCATTCAGCTGAACATTCGGAATCACACCATCCGTAGGTGCCAGAACAACGGTTTGAGAGAGATTCCATTTGGCCTGTTCCAGCTTAGCCTGGATCTCAGACACTGATGAATTTTCTCCACCATAAGAAGCATTGGATTTTGTTTCCAAAGACTGCTGTTGTGACTGTGCAGCACTGATTCTGGATTGCAGATCACGTGCATTGGTTATCGCCTGTTCAAGATCAAATTTGTTGGCAGCTCCTGCCTGTACAAGCTCCTGATATTGAGATACTCGTCTGTTGGCAAGATCAAGCTGCGACTGTAATGCCGTAATATTTTTTCTGGAGGCCGAAATGTCTGCATCATAAGAATGTACAGTAGCTTTCATACTGCTCAGTTTAGCTTCCAGTGATTTAATTTCCTGTAAATAGGGCTCCCTGTCAAGCATAAATAAAGTATCTCCCTTTTTTACTTCCTGGTTGGTACTTACATATACTTTTTTTACCTTTCCCAAAACCTGGGTAGTGATATCCACACTTCTGTTTCCCACCTTTACATCAGAGGTAATGGGACAGTAATAATTTAAACTCAATATCAAGGCGATAGATCCGAAAATAGGCAGTGAATACACTATTACCTGCGTGGTAAATGTCCACGGGATCAATTTTAATTTTTTAATGAGAAGCCAGCAAATCCCGGCATATATTGCGACTAGTAATTCCAGCATGTCTTTTAATTTTCGATGGGTTTAAATTCTTCTTCAGGTAAATTTGTTTTGTCTGTTTCCTTTTCAGGAGCCGTTTGATTTCCATAATCATAGTTGGCCCAGATTAAGGCAACCGGCCATAAAAGGCCGCCAAAGACCAGTGAAAGAAGGCACATGCTTTTGATAGCGTTCAATTGAGGATGATTTTTCTTTTCTGCTACCTTTTCCGGATAAATATGAACCTTCCAGAAGAGATAAATTCCGGCAACTGGCAATACAACCAGTATTAGCCAGGAAGCTCCATCGGCTATTTTGTCTTCAAGATTGCCTGTAGATGCCTGAGCAAAATTGCATGCCAGTAACAGGCAGAGAATGGTGGTTATTCTTTGCATAAATATATATGGTAATAAAATTTTGACTTAAGAAAATACAGATTCAGATCCCGATGAATATCGGGACAATCACATATTAATCCTGTTAAGATGTAAAGACTATTCTATAAGATGGAATGCTTTGGAGATGATTATATTTTTTTTCATTTGGTTTTTTTAGTGGTGAAGAACAAGTTTTTGACCGGACAAAATTATACTGAATGCAACAATTAAAAATATTCTTAAGTTATTTTTTTCCTTGATTCTTTTTTTTATTGTCGCGGGCAGTAATACGGGAAAGGGAATTGGGAGTGATGCCCAGAAAATTAGCAATGTATTTTCTGTTGGCATTTTGACAGACAAACGGATGGCTGTTCAGAAAATCTTCATAACGGGAAAGCGGCGAGCTCCTGCAGAACTGCTCTGTGCGTGCTGATAAAATGCTGATAATCTGTTTCAACGATTTCAAATACAAATTGTAAATTCCTTTATGCTGAAAGGCAGTCTGCTCAAATTCACCTTTGTTAAAAAGAATAATCTGAGAATCAATCACGGCTTGTATGGTATACTTTTTAGTACCTTCAGCAGAATAAGATTCCGGACTCTCCAGAAAGGCAACCTCTTTTTCTGAGGGCAGAAAAGTATTAATTTCAACTCCGTTTTCATCGTCAAAGAAAAATCTCAAAAGACCATTGGTCAATATAAATAAATAGTTAAACGGCTGACCGGGCTCTAATAGTTTTTCTTTTTTCCGAAGAAGCTTAGGAGTACTGATGCTTACAAGGACCTGGATTTCTTCATCCGATAATTCCTTAAAGCAATCCATTTTTCTAAAGGTTTTAAACATATATATTAATTAAAATAACCATTATAAAAATAATAAAAAATTGCCAAGAAAAATAGTGGGAAAACCATAAGATTTTCAACGGATTTTTTTAAGATATTTGCTTTGTATTAAATAATTCTTACATCCAATGAACAATAACCGAAGAAGTTTTATCAAAAAACTGGGAATTGCAACCGCAGCACTTACCATTAACCCTTTAGAACTAATGGCCGCAGAACGACCTGAAAGTAAAAAAATCATCAATAAACCTATCGTTCTTTCCACCTGGAATTTCGGATTAAAAGCCAATGAAGAAGCATGGACCATCCTTGGAAAAGGAGGGCGAGCTCTGGATGCCGTAGAAAAGGGAGTACGTCTCGTAGAATTAGATCCCAAAGAAAGAAGTGTAGGATATGGAGGCCGTCCGGACAGAGACGGAAGAGTGACGCTGGATGCCTGTATCATGGATGAGAATTATAATATCGGTTCCGTAGCATGTCTGGAACATGTTAAAAACCCGATTTCGGTTGCGAGAGCCGTAATGGAAAAAACACCCCACGTTATGCTGGTTGGGGACGGTGCACTGCAGTTTGCCCTTTCACAAGGTTTTAAAAAAGAGAATCTTCTCACCCCTGAATCAGAAAAAGAATGGAAAGAATGGTTAAAGACCAGCCAATACAAGCCCATTGCCAATATTGAAAACCATGATACCATCGGAATGATCGCTTTGGATGCACAAGGAAATCTTTCCGGAGCCTGTACTACCAGTGGAATGGCTTTCAAAATGCATGGCAGAGTAGGAGATTCCCCAATTATCGGAGCAGGTTTGTTTGTAGATAATGAAGTGGGAGCGGCTACGGCAACAGGTCACGGTGAAGAAGTCATAAGAACGGTAGGAACACATCTTGTAGTTGAATTGATGAGACAAGGCAGAAATCCACAGGAAGCCTGTAAAGAAGCTGTAGAGAGAATTGTAAAAATCAATCAGCGAAGAAACAAAAATCTGAAAGATATTCAGGTAGGTTTTATTGCCATCAATAAACAGGGAGAATATGGGGCTTACTGTATTCAGGATGGATTCAACTTTGCGGTGTACGATCAGAAAGGAAACCGCCTTGAAAAGCCTGAATTTGCTTTGAAATAATTAAAAATTCAATAGGAATGGGCTTCAGTCCATTTAAACAAATAAAAGATACCCATTGGCTTTAGCCAAAACATAAAACAAATATGAAAAGAACGATTATCGCTTCCTTGTTTATGATTATTGCTTGCAAGGAAGAAAAGAAGGAGATAAAAAAAGATGGTGAAATCCAGCCAATAAAAGAAAAAGTAGTTTTGCATAATGAGTCTAATGAAGCTGAAGAAGCCCAAAAATGGCTGGAAAAGAGTATTGTAGATTACTTTAAAGCCGATATCGGAAGTGAAGAAAAGAATATGCGGAAAATCACAACCAAAGACTACTTCGATTATAAAATGGATGCAATGAATGTTGACCTGGATGTAAGCGGAGGCCTTACTGAAAAAGAATTTCAGGATAAATGGAGAACCAGATTTGATGTAAGTAAAGCAGGTGTTGGAGCGGGCTTCCTGATTGCAGCACAGGATTGGGATAAAATTGAAGTTGGAAGCTGTGATTTAGAACTCTCCTCAACAGATGAATATCTCTTCAATGTAGTGCTGACAGATAAAAATGTTAAAGCAGAATATCCATCAGTAATAAGAGTAGTAAAAGAAAACGGTTCTTTTTTGATTGCAGATGTATTGCAGGAAGAACCAAAATCAAATTAAATAGATACAATACAATGTCAAAAATAGAAATAGCTTGTTTTAATCCTGAATCAGCGATTATCGCTTTTGAAAACGGAGCAGACAGAATAGAATTATGTGATGGACTCAGTGAAGGCGGAACGACTCCGGATTTCGAAACGATGAAGAAGCTTCGTGAAAAAATTACAATCCCGATTTTTGTGATGATCCGTCCGAGAGGTGGAGATTTTACGTATTCAGATTCGGAATTTGAACAGATGAAAAATGACCTGGCTCATTTAAAATCATTACATGCAGACGGTTTTGTATTCGGTATTCTGGATGAAAATGATGAGGTTAATATAGAACAGAATAAAGCTTTAGTAGAGTTGGCCGCACCGTTTCCATGTACTTTTCACCGTGCTTTTGACCGTGCTGCAAGCCTGGAAGAATCTCTGGAAAAAGTAATCGAATGTGGTTTTACAACCATTCTTACCTCCGGTCAGAGACCCAATGTATCTGAAGGAAAAGAGAATCTGAAAAAGCTTGTTGAATTATCCAACGGAAGAATAGAAATCCTTGTCGGAGGAGGTCTTCGTTCATCCAATATTGAAGAGATAAGAACCCTTACAAATGCAGGATATTTTCACTCTTCCGCTATTACTGATGGTGGGGCTTTTGCGAATGCGGATGAAGTGGTTGCTCTGAAAAGTAAATAATATTTAGTGATATTATCGTTGTTTATTTAAACGCAAAGTTTAATAGATAAAATGTATGATATATTGAGTGAGCAAAGTATTGCGGCAAAGCCGCTGATTAAGCTTGAAAATAATAGCTTCATCCAATCGATTGAAAATCGATTCCATCTTCGCTTCCTTAAAATATTATAGAGCCAAATATGAAACTTTGCGTTTAAAAACTACACAATAAAAATAAAAACACACAAATGAATGACAGAAAACGAATTATCCTACAAAATAATAGAAGCAGCAATAGAAGTGCATAAGAACTTAGGAGTTGGTCTTTTAGAAAATGCATATGAAACTGCTTTAGTTTATGAATTAAAAATGTTGGGACTCAATATTAAACAACAACTATCTTTACCTTTAAGGTATAAAGAAGTATACATAGAAAATGCATACAGAATTGATTTGATTGTAGAAGATAAAGTTATTGTAGAAGTGAAATCTGTATTGGAGTTACATCCTATTTTTCACTCACAAGTATTGACTTATCTCAAACAGACTAACATAAAATTGGGATTGCTTATTAATTTTAATAATGAACTTATTAAATATGGAATCCATAGAATTGTAAACAAATTTATTGATGAATAGAACTGCCCTTTTTGCTTTACTTTTTATGCAGAATATCCTTTCTGCACAGTTTTCACAAAGAAGCTTGTCTTCGGAGAACTGGCAGTTTAAAAATTCAAAAGACTCAAACTGGTTTCCTGCGAAAGTTCCGGGAACCGTTCATTTGGATTTAATGGATAATAAGATTATTTCTGATCCTTTTAAGGATGAAAATGAAAAGAAAGTACAATGGGTTGAAAATGAAGACTGGGATTACCAGACTGAATTTATGATTTCCTCTCAGGAATTAAGGAATGACAATATCGATCTTGTTTTTAACGGTCTGGATACATTTTCAGAAATTTATCTTAACGGAAAACTGTTAAAGAAAACAGACAATATGTTCCGAAAATGGAATATTCCGGTGAAACAATATTTGAAACCGGGCCATAATACATTGCAGATTAAGTTTACATCCGCTGTGAATACCGGAAAGGAATTAGCCAAAAAAGTTCCGTTCACCCTACCGGAATCACCAAGAAGTTTTGTGAGAAAAGCACAATATCAGTTTGGCTGGGATTGGGGACCAAGATTGGTTACGGCAGGAATTTGGAAAAATGTGCAATTAGAATGCTGGAATAATGCCAAAATTATAACTGTTAAAGATATTCAGAAAAGCACCTCTGGAACTTCTACAGACTTACATTTTGACATAGAAATTTATGCTGAAAATGCAGGAGGCTATACCTTAGATCTTAATAAAATCCACAGAAAAGTATCTCTGAAAAAAGGAATCAATACAGTTTCTGTTCCTTATGAAACAAAAGGGATGAAGCTCTGGCAGCCTAACGGGCGTGGTGAAGCTCATCTTTATGATTTTGAAGTGAAACTATCTAAAGATCAGAAAAATATTGATACTAAAAATATCAGGATAGGCTTAAGGACCGTTGAATTGATTCAAGAAAAAGGTGAAAAGGGAAAATCATTCTATTTTAAAGTGAATGGGCAACCACTGTATATCAAAGGAACCAACTGGATTCCGGGAGACAGCTTTTCACCCAGAATGACCAAAGAAAAATACCGGAAACTGATCAGGGATACCAAAGAAGCCCATATGAATATGATCCGTATCTGGGGCGGAGGTATTTATGAAGATGATGAATTTTACAGAGCCTGTGATGAAAACGGGATACTAGTGTGGCAGGATTTTATGTTTGCGGGAAGCTTTTATCCGGCAGATGAAGCGTTTTTAAACAATGTAAAAGAAGAAGTAAAAGACCAGGTCAACAGACTTCAGAATCATCCGTCCATTGCTTTGTGGTGCGGGAATAATGAAATTGATGAAGCGATTGTCAACTGGGGATATCAGAAACAGTTCAACTATTCAAAAAATGACTCTCTTCAGGTTTGGAAAGACTACAAAAAACTGTTTCATGATGTTATTCCAAACGCATTGGCGGAAAACCTTTCTTCTGATAAAAATATATACTGGCCGAGTTCTCCGTCCATTGGCTGGGGACATAAGGAAAGTCTTACCGAAGGAGATTCTCATTACTGGGGCGTTTGGTGGGGTGAGCAGCCCTTTGAAATTTATAATGAAAAAGTTGGACGATTCATGTCTGAATATGGCTTTCAGGGTACACCAACTCTTGAAACGACAAAATCAATGTTTTCCGGAGTTCCGGATTTAAACCTTCAGAATCCAACGATAAAAGCTCACGAAAAGCACGCCCGTGGCTGGGATATCATTAATGAATATCTGAAGCGTGATTACAAAATTCCAACGGACTTTGTACAATACAACTACGTTTCACAGCTCTTGCAGGCAAGAGGAATGCAGATCGCTATTGAAGCTCACCGCCGTGCAAAACCTTATAATATGGGAACGCTGTATTGGCAGCTGAATGATTGCTGGCCGGTGGTTTCCTGGTCTTCTATTGATTACCTTGGAAACTGGAAATCCTTCCATTATCAGGCGAAAAGAAGCTTTGAACCTGTTTTGGCATCAATAGCGGAAACCGAAAAAAGCTACGACATCTATCTGATAAGCGATCTCTTGAAAGAACTGAAAACAGAGACAAAATTTGAATTGATTGATTTCACAGGAAAAATACTTTGGAAAGCCAGCCAGTCAAATCTTATTAATGCTGATGCAAGCAAGAAAGTACGAAGTATCAGTAAATTGGATTTGTCTCAGTTTAATCTGTCTGAAGCCGTTTTGAAGATTAGCTCCGAAAAGGATGCAAAATTTCAAAAACTGTTCTTCTTTAGTAAACCAAAAGATCTGAAACTCTTACAACCTGATATTAAAATAAGAAAAATATCACCCACGGAAATTGAAATCTCAACAGATAAGCTGGCTAAGGACATTTATTTAATCGGTGATACTCATTTCAGTGATAATTTCTTTGACCTTCTTCCAGGAACTTCAAAAAAAATTACCCTTTCAAAACCTTTGGAAAAGGTAGAATTAATGAGCCTTTGGGATGTGATGAAAGATTAATATCTATTTTGAAAAAACTTTTGCAAACCTTATAGGTTTTTGAAACCTATAAGGGTTAATACTGAAAAGTTTCATTAGAAATTCTACCGAAAAAAATATAAATTTTACCCCTCCAACTCAAAAATCAGCCGTAAATTTGCCTCATATTTTATTACAGTTATGGTAAATTTTGTTCTGATTGCAGTGTGTATCATTGCAGGAATGATATTCAAAGCAACAAAATCTATCCACCCCGATGCTCACAAAGGCATCAATACCTGGATTCTTTATCTTGCTCTTCCGGCAGTTTCGTTTAAATATCTGCCCAAAGTAAAATGGACAACAGAAATGCTGTTCCCGATTGCAGCCACATTTTTAATTTCTGTGTTCTGTTTCTTTTTTATGATGTTTTACAGTAAGAGCAGGGGATATTCAAGGCGTTCCAGAAGTACATTAGAATTGGCAAGCGGATATAGTAATACTTCGTTCATAGGGTTTCCATTAATCAGTGCTTTTTATGGCGAAGGGCTTTTGAGTATTGCAATCATCTGTGACCAGACGATGTTCTTTGCCCTTTCAACCCTGGGAATTATTGCTGCAGTAAAAGGGGGAAGTAAATCAGGAAAGGTGAGCGCGGCATTTATTTTAAAGAGATTAATAACATTTCCACCTTTAATTGGCTGTATTTCTGCTTTGGTATTGTCTCAGTTCATTGACTTTACCGTTGCAGAACCATTTTTTGATAAGCTGGCCGCTACGGTAAGTCCATTAGCTCTGTTTTCAGTCGGGTTACAGCTGAAATTCAATGGATGGAAAAAACTGATCCCTCAAATGTCGATGTCGATGCTTTATAAATTGATTCTGGCACCCGCAATTGTTCTGGGAATGGCTTTGTTATTCGGAATAAAAGGAGATGTAGCTAAGATTACAGTATTTGAAGCAGCAATGCCTACACTCGTAACCTCAAGTATCATTGCAGAACAGTTCAGGCTGAACACAAAACTGACGAATCTGATCATCGGAGTCAGTATCATTGTCGGATTTATTACCTCTGCATTTTGGTATGAGATGACAGAACTGCTTTTTTAATCATTCATGAATCCTTATCTTCGATCCTTTCTGAATTTGTGTTGATCTTTTATCCATACGCTTTGTCATTCCGCAGGAATCCAGCCTGTCATATCATTGTTTTTGATCAATGTAATTCTAGACATTAAAAAATATCGGAATGGGTTAGATTCCTACGGAATGGACAAAAATAAGGAGAAAGTAAAGAATAGAATGCAGTTTCAGGTTCTTGGTTAAAGATTATGAAAGAATTTCTGTAAAGTTGCAGTTCTGTCAGGAAAAATCTAATTTTACATTTTAAATATTTCCCTTGCAGTACGCTCAAATTGTTTTACCCCTGAATCTAAAAGGATCTTTCACTTATAAAGTTCCTGAAGAAATGATGTCTGAAATCCAGCCCGGAATGCGTGTTCTGGTACCGTTTGGCGGGAAGAAAATCTATACGGGAATCGTTTTTGAACTTCATGATAATGCACCGGAAAAATTTGTGGCCAAGGAAGTCATCAGCATGCTGGATGATCAGCCGATTCTTCCTCAGGAGCAGATTGATTTCTGGAACTGGCTTTCAGAGTATTATTTGTGCAGCCTTGGAGAGATTTACCGGTTTTCTTTTCCTTCTTCTTTAAAACTGGAAAGTGAAACCTATTTAAAATTAAAACCCGGAGCTGTTATTGATTTTGAAAATCTGGATGTTAACGAAATGTATCTGATTCAGGCTTTGGAAGTGCGGCAGCTGATCAATCTGACGGATATTGAAGCATTTATTCCAAAAAAAGATATCATCAAGACCATCAATTCATTGATTGATCTTCAGTACATTGAAATTGATGAGAAAATTGCTGAAAAGTATAAAGCCAGGGAAGTTGCTTATGTAAGAATTAATGATGAGGTTCTGGCCAATCAAAATCTTACGGATATTCTTTTAAAACTGAACAGAGCTCAAAAACAGAAAGATCTTTTCCTGCTTATTCTGGAAAAACAAACAGAAAATCCTGACGTTCCTATTAAAAAATCTGAACTGTTCGAGGACGGTTATTTCGGAAGTTCCCACTTCAAACCTTTGGCAGACAAAGGTCTTGTGGAGGAATACTTTATGCAGAAAGACAGGATTGAAAGCTATGAAGGAGAAATTGAAGAGCTTGAAGAACTTTCCGAACAGCAGAAAACAGCAAAAGCTGAAATTGATGAAGCTTTTGAAGAAGGGAAGAATGTCCTGCTTCATGGCGTTACTTCATCAGGGAAAACCCATATCTATTTAGAGAAAATTGATGAATGCATCCGTGACGGAAAGAATGTTTTGTTTTTGCTTCCGGAAATTTCGCTTACCAAACAGATCACCCAGAGATTAGAGAAGAAGTATGGAAGGCTGCTCGGTTTTTATCACCAGAAACTGACTGATTTTGAAAGAGTGGAAGTCTGGAGAAGAATTAAGCAGAACGACATCCGCATTCTGATCGGAACCCGTAATGCTTTGTTTTTACCTTACCGGAATCTTGGGCTTATTGTCGTTGATGAGGAACATGACTCTGCTTACAGGCCAAGGGAAGTATCTCCCTATTTTAATGCAAAAGACGCGTCTCTGGTGTTAGGCAGGATGTATGAGGCCGGAGTGATTCTGGGATCAGCTACTCCTTCTGTCGAGAGCTACTACAGTGCCCGGAAAGATAAAATGAAATATGTTTTCCTGAACGAAAGATTCGGGAATGTTAATTTGCCGGAATACGAACTGATCAATTTCAAAGAAGCTCAGGAATCTAAAAAGGTTTCCGGAAATTTCTCGCTGAGGCTTATTGAAGAGATAAAGAAAACGGTGGACGAAAAGAATCAGGCGATTGTCCTTCACAACCGCCGTGGTTATTCCAATGTCATAGAGTGTGAAAGCTGTGGCTATGTGAACTACTGTTCCAATTGTGATGTAGTCATGACTTATCACAAAGCTGCAAATGAAATGAAATGCCACTATTGCGGGCAAAGAGCTTCAAAACCGAAGACCTGCCCGAAATGCAATTCTGAAAAACTGAATGAAAGAGGAGTGGGAGTAGAGCAGATTCACGAAGAAGTTTCTAAACTGTTTCCGGAAAATGAGGTGGACAGAATGGATGTGGACTCTATGCGTAAGAAATTTGCCTACGAAAAACTCTATGAAAAGATTGAAGACGGAGAAACGGATATTATTGTAGGAACCCAAATGATTTCCAAGGGACTGGATTTTGATCATATTGAACTGGTGACGATTCCTAAAGCGGATTCCTTATTATATGTACAGGATTTCAGAGCGGAAGAAAGAGCGTATCAACTGATCACACAGGTTTCGGGAAGGGCCGGAAGGGTTTCAGGAAAAGGAAGGATCCTTATTCAGACTTTTAATCCCGATCATTCTGTATTTCAGCTCATCAAGATGAATAATCCTGCCAAGATCTATAAATATATCCTTACAGAACGTCAGAAGTTCCATTATCCGCCTTTCACCAAGCTGATCATGATTGAATTGAAACACAGGAGAGAGGATAAAGCAGACCGGGCATCCCGGTTTCTGGGTTCAATCCTCAGAAAATACCTTCCTGAAGAATGTGTTTTAGGCCCGGAAAGAGCACAGATTGCAAAACTGAATAACTTCTATCAGTTCCAGATTATGCTGAAGCTTCCCCGTGGGAAAAACTATGAGAAATTCAAAAAAATGGTTTTGATAAGTTTGAAAGAATTTGATGAAATCACTGCATATCAAAGCATTAAAAAAGATGTTTTTGTTGATTTTTAACAATTTTTAACAAACTTTACAGTCTTTTATAACGGGTCGAAGGTCTGTTATATAACAATAATTTCTACTTTTGGACGTTGATTAAGTGTTTGGCTCTTTTACTGAATGATTTAACCTTTCATTTTTTATAGAGTCAAAACTACAGAACAAAAAGAAGATAGATGGTAAATTTCAGAAAATATATTTCAAGTGCGGCGGTGTTGGCTTCTGGTCTTTTCCTGGCTCAATCTACCGTTTCTACCGTTCTTTATTCCCAGAATTATGACAATCAGAAAAGCAGTTTAAACCTGCCTTCACCCGTTAGTACGATGGTGGAGAAAACTGTTTTGTCAGCAAAAGAACTGGTAGACATTAATGTAAACACAATGATGGCGGATCCTGTGCTGAAAAATGCAACCTGGGGATTCGTAGTGTATGACCCGAAAACGAAGAAGGTTATCTCTTCGTACAACGAAAATACTCCTTTAGTACCTGCTTCTACGACCAAATTGCTGACAACGGAAACGGCTTTAAATATGCTGGGTGAAAACTACCGTTGGATGACTCAGCTGGAGTACTCAGGAACGATAGATGAAAACGGAGTGTTGAATGGAAATCTTTATGTTATAGGAAGCGGAGACCCTTCTTTGGGAACCAATAAAGCAGGTGCAGCATCTTATCGGGATATTATTTCAGATTTCGTAGGCGGTATTTCAAGAGAGGGAATCAAAAAGGTAAATGGTGATATTATCATTCAGACAGCGCTTTTCAAAGGCAATATTTCAGTGCTTCCGGAAAATGTTGTATGGTTGGAAAACAATAACTATTATTTACCTGCAGGAAGTACCCGCGATATCAACCCGGCTAACGAAAAACTGATCGTTAAAAAAGGAGGTTTCTCTACAGAAAAGAAATTCTTCTATGTTTCTCCTTACAACCATCAGATGGTATATGCTGATAAATACGAAGGAAATGGAGTTTTAACAACCAAACTTCCTGATGCACCGGCTTATCTTGCCAACTCTTTCAGAACAACACTGGTGAAAAGCGGAATTCCTGTTACCGGAAAAGTAACTCCGAAAATGACAGATGCAGCCCCTGAAAACAGAAAAATGCTTTCAGCATATAAATCACCTACTTTAAGTGATATTATTTATTATACCAACCAGCACAGTGATAATTCACTGGCAGAAGCTTTGCTGAGAACCGTAGGATATCAGAAAATGGGTGATCAGACTTCAGAATCCGGAAGAATCGTGGTGACTAATCACCTGAAAGATGCAGGTTTTGATATGGCCGGACTTAATTACATCGATGGAAGCGGACTTTCAAGAAGTAATAATGTAACCCCGATTTCCCAGGTGAAATTTCTTACTTCTCTGATGGATCAGAAATACTACAGATCTTATCTGACTTCTTTGCCCATCGGAGGACAATCCGGAACATTGAAAAGAATGTTCAATGCAGGAGGGAACGGACAGGTTTTTGCGAAAACAGGAACTTTGAATAAAGTAAAAACATTAGCCGGTTATCTGAAAACCAATTCA
This sequence comes from Chryseobacterium sp. CS3K3.1, assembly GCF_059515165.1. Lineage (NCBI taxonomy): Bacteria > Pseudomonadati > Bacteroidota > Flavobacteriia > Flavobacteriales > Weeksellaceae > Chryseobacterium > Chryseobacterium sp. CS3K3.1. Next base: position 22,282 of record NZ_JCAKRV010000021.1, read on the forward strand.
GGAAAAACATTGGTTTTTTCTTTAATGGTGAATAATTATTCAGGGTCGGTAGATATGGTAAAGAAGAGAATGGAAAAAATTCTTGAACCCGCACTGGATTTGTAAAAATTTTTTATTTTATATATTATAACAGCCTTTTAATCATGGATTAAAAGGTTTTTTTTATATTTGATTAAATTTTTCTAAACATGACAAAATTGTACCTTTTGGTGTTGGGATTGTTATTGTCTCAACAATTTTATGGCCAGAAGCAAAGGCAAAATACGGATATGAAAGGATTAATCGAAAAAGAGAAAAAATCCTTCACCCAAAAGATGAATATCGGGAATATCAATCCCAATACCCTGAATTATGATTTACAGTATCAGAGAATGGACGTCAGCCTTGATCCTGCAGTGTATAATATTTCAGGTTCGGTAACTTCACATTTCAAACCTACACAAAGTATGGGAAGCATTTATTTTGATCTTTCCAATTCATTAACGGTTTCTCAGGTCAAATATCATGGAACTAACATTACAAGCTTTCAGCAGCTTCCATCAAAAGAACTGAAGATTGATTTTCCTGCCTCGATTCCCGCCAATACACTGGATTCTCTTACCATTTATTATGCAGGAGCACCGTCCACAAGTAATGATGCATTTAAAACTGCTCTTCAAAGCGGAACTCCGGTACTTTCTACTTTGAATGAACCTTATGGCGCTCAGGACTGGTTTCCAACAAAGCAAAGTTTAAATGATAAAATTGAAAGATTTGATTTTAAAATTACAACTCCCTCAAACTACAGCGTGGCAGCCAATGGAAAACTGATGTCTGAAACTTTTCCTACAGGAAACACCAAACTTACGTTCTGGAGAACAATGTATCCTACACCGGCTTATCTGATTGCGCTGTCTATTACCAATTTTGTTAAGCTTAATGATACCATCGGAAACCCTCCGTTTCCTTTTGTGAACTATATTTATCCGTCCACGAATTCAAATGCCACCAGTATAGCCAATATTAACTGGACAAAACAGGTGATGAATACTTTTGAAACCTATTTTGGCTCTTATCCTTTCCGTAATGAAAAATACGGACACATGGAATTCATGTATGGCGGAGGAATGGAACATCAGACGATGTCTTCCATGGGTGGATGGAGCAAGCAGTTGATTGCCCATGAGCTTACTCACCAGTGGTTTGGAGATAAAGTAACCTGTGGTGCATGGAATGATATCTGGCTGAATGAAGGTTTTGCAACTTTTGGAGAGCATCTTGCCAATGAAAAACTATTGATGACCAATACAGAATTTCTGAATTATTTACAAGGCCAGTCCAGCTACATTACCGCAAGTACAACAGGAAGCGTGTATGTCCCGGATTCCGGACTTTCCAGCATCAACAGAATATTTGACAGCAGATTGTCTTATGCTAAAGGAGGATATGTGCTGAGAATGCTGAAATGGATTTTAGGTGATGCTGCGTTTTATCAGGCAATTAAAGATTATCATGCAAGACCGAACCTGGCATACAGCTATGCTCGTACTGCTGATTTTAACGCTTCTTTGCTTCAGTCTACCGGAACAGATTTTACAGAATTTTTCAATGACTGGGTTTATGGCGAAGGATATCCTACGTATACCATCAAGTGGATGCAGGGCGGAAATCAGGCTCTATTTAAAGTTTCTCAGACACAAAGCAGTTCTACGGTAAGCTTTTTCGAAATGCCTCTGCCAATTAAAGTGACGGGAACTTCAGGGCAGACTGCTTACTTTGTTCTTAATAATACATCCAATAACCAAAGCTTTTTACAGTCGGTAACATTCCCGATTGCAAGTGTTCAGTTTAATTATGAATATCAGATTCTTGAGAAAAACTCTACAGTGGTTCAGGATAATACGTTAAGTGTTTCTTCTGTTGAGAAGGAAGGTTTTGGTTTGTATCCGAACCCTGCCAAAAATGAAATTAATCTTAAAGGAATTGACAGGCCTGCGGATTTTACGATCCATGCCATAGACGGAAAACTGATTGGAAAAGGAACGTATCAGCCGGGTAAAGCGATTGGAATTGCAGAATTGGTTCCGGGAACTTATTTTATTACGATTGATGAAAAGAATATCAAATTTATCAAACATTAAAAATAACAAACGGTGAAGTATGAATGAGTACTTTTACCAATCAATCAAAATATGACAAAAGAAGCTTTCAGATTTGAAAGCTTCTTTGTTTTCTTGCTGCTCTGGCTCCTCTTTTTCTGGCCGTTTTCACTTTGTATTCAAACCATTTTTCTTTGAATATTTTACGCATGAGATTATCAAAATGTCTGGTGATCACAAGATTTTTAAATCCACGCCATTTTTCAAGCGGACTTGAGGGAAGTGCCCTTACTGATATCGAATAACCTTCCGTATCATATTGAATATAATGCCACCAGCCGGAAGGAATATAAAGGGTTTCACCTGGATGAATGATAGCTTCATAGCCATTTAAATAGAGAAGGGCCGGATATTTTCGGTAATCAGGGTTTTTAATCTGAGCCAGACTGTGGAAATTGTAGGGGAGTTTATACATAAAATCAGATTGTTCCCACGGGAAAAGCCAGATCCTCTTGATTCCCTGGAATTGGGTGATAAAAACATGGGACATGTCAATATCAATATGGTTTCTGGTGACAGAACCTTCTCCTCCAAAAAACATAAAGGGCAGCCATTTCAGTATTTTACCATTCGTTACATCATTGTAGATGAGGTCATTCTTCAATTCAGGTTTTATTTTTAATAAATTAAATAAGAAAAGCCTGTGTTCAGTGGGAGCAGATTGGATGAGATCCAGATATTCTGAAAATGTTGTTTGTGCAATAGGATCACTGGCCACTCTGTCCAGGGAATCAAGCTCACTTCCGTAGATGTTAACTTTATGATCTCCTGCAATCTCTTTGAAATACTCATAATTCCACTTTTTAAAAGCTGGACTTTCCGGATGCACAAAGTCTTCCATAATAACCGGAACTCCCGGCTTCATGTGGGTGTTGATAAAGGTTCCTGAACTGATCGTCTTTATTTTTTGTACCGGCTTTAGTCTCATGCATTAAAATTTTAAACAAATATAACTATTATCCTACTAAATTTGTAGACTAATAATGTTAAAAGTGAAAGCCTTTTCAATTTTTTAGAATTAAACTGATAAAGGGTTTTATTTTACTGCCTTTTTAGTAAATTAGCACATCTAAAAAATTACTAAAAATGATCTCTGAAAAATACCTTCAACATTTACAGAACGAACTTCAGAATATTGAGAATGACGGACTTTACAAAAGAGAAAGAATCATCACTTCTCAGCAGAGTGCAGAAATAGAAGCGAACGGAAAAAAGCTTTTGAACTTCTGTGCCAATAATTATCTGGGATTATCCAACCATCCGGAAGTGATGAAAGCTTCGCAGGATATGATCCAATCTCACGGATACGGAATGTCTTCTGTACGTTTTATCTGTGGAACACAGGATATTCACAAAGATTTGGAGAAAAAAATTGCTGATTTCTTAGGTCTTGAAGATACCATCCTTTACGCAGCTGCATTTGATGCCAACGGAGGTGTTTTTGAACCCCTGTTTACAGAAGAAGATGCTATTATTTCAGATGAACTGAACCACGCATCAATCATTGATGGTGTTCGTTTGTGTAAAGCAGCGAGATACAGATATAAAAATAATAATATGGAGGATCTGGAAGCTCAGCTGATTGCCGCCTCTGAAAAGAACCACCGTTTTAAAATCATCGTTACAGACGGAGTATTCTCAATGGACGGTATTGTTGCAGATTTAAAAGGAGTTTGTGATCTTGCCGATAAATATGATGCTTTGGTAATGGTAGATGATTCTCACGCAACAGGTTTCATCGGAAAAACAGGTCGTGGAACTCACGAAGCGAATGAAGTAATGGGTAGAGTAGATATCATTACTTCTACCTTAGGAAAAGCCTTAGGTGGTGCTTTGGGAGGATTTACTTCCGGTAAAAAAGAAATCATTGATATGCTGAGACAGCGTTCAAGACCTTATTTATTCTCCAACTCTCTGGCACCTGGTATCGTAGGAGCTGCATTAAGAGTATTGGATATGATTTCAGATGATACCTCTCTTCGTGATAAAGTAATGGAAAATGCAGAATATTTCAGAACAGAAATGAAAGCGAAAGGCTTTGATATTCCTGATGGAGATGCTGCTATTGTTCCGGTAATGCTTTACGATGCACCGCTTTCTCAGAAAATGGCAGAAAGGCTTATGGATGAAGGCATCTACGTCATCGGATTCTTCTATCCTGTAGTACCGAAAGGAAAAGCAAGAATCAGAGTACAGTTATCTGCTGCCCACACCAAAGAACATCTGGATAAAGCGATTGCTGCTTTTGAAAAAGTTGGAAAAGAATTAGGAGTGATCTCTTAATTATTGAATGGGGTACAGCAATGAAAATATAATGTTCGGCTCGGGCAGCTTTGCTGCCCCGAGCCGAACTATTTTTTATATAAAATCTGTTTTACTTATATTTTCCTGATCAAAAGAAATTTATTTTTAAGAATTAGATAAAAACTTATCTTTGTGCCTGATTAAAATTGATATGTTTTTAAAGTCCGAATATCAGGTTGTCTTTTCGAAGCCAAAAAAATCGATACTATCTAACATTGAAGAAAGTATATTTAAGAGCTTTCCTGATTATAATGGTAAAAAATTTAAAGGTGAAGTAACTGATGATGGATTTGAAGTAAAAGTGATGGGGAATGAACACTTGTCTTTTATAGGAAAATTTGTTTCAGACAAATATAATGAAGAGCATCTTAAAGTATCCATTGGAGTTAAATATTTTGATGTACTCATTCTTGTTCTTCTTTTAGGGGTTTTTGTTCCTTTTTATACGGATGAAAATTCTGGAACCACGTATGAAATTATATTGATCTTTCTTGGGCTGGCTATTTTTATGGGATATTCTTATTACAAAAATGTAAAGGATATGAAAAAGATTTTTTTTGATGTACTGAAGAATTTCGACCAGGATTGTAAAATTATTTCTATCAATAAATTTATTTATTAAAATGCTTTACACAATAATCAAAGCGCTGCACATTATTTTTATGGTAAGCTACTTTGCGGGAATCTTTTATCTCGTAAGGATTTTCGTTTACTATAAAGATACCGATGAATTTCCGGAAGAAAAAAAGAAAATTCTGAGAGAGCAGTACACTTTTATGGCCAGAAGGCTGTGGAATATTATTACGGTTCCTGCGGGGGTAATCATGGCCGTTTGCGGATTGGTCATGATCTTTTTAAATACCGGGCTGATGAAAATGCCGTGGTTTCATTTGAAACTGACCTTTCTTATCGGACTTGCCATCTACCATTACTGGTGCTGGAAAAAAGTCCTTCATTTAAAAGAATTACATGGAGATACACTGCCGATTGCCAATATCAAACTGAGACAGGCGAATGAAATTGCAACGTTCATTCTGTTTCTGGTCGTATTTACCGTTATATTAAAATCAATGGTGATCGAATACTGGTGGCAATTAATCGCAGGATTTTTCGTTCTTGTATTTCTGATCATGATGACAGTGAAACTGGTTAATAAAAATAAAAAAAACAAATAATTGTAGAGTAGGGCGCATGTCCGAATATATTCATCCTTTCTACATCTTATAAAAAAACTATGATTGCAATTTTAAAGAAAGAACTTTGGAGTTACTTTGGAAACTGGAGCGCATGGGTGATTATTGCCGCATTCAGTTTGATAGCGACTCTTTTTCTGTTCTTTTTCGACAACGATTCTAATATTTTTGAGATTGGAATGGCCTCATTGCAGAGCTATTTCGTATTGGTTCCATGGCTGTTGATGTTTATCATCCCGGCCCTTTCTATGAAAACTTTTGCGGAAGAACAGCAAACCGGAACATTGAACTGGCTTTTTTCACAGCCGTTAAAAGTTTCAGAACTGGTAACAGGTAAATTCCTTTCCGTATGGATTGTAGGAATTTTATGTCTTATTCCATCATTAATTTATCTGTACACCGTATATGTTCTGGGAGTTCCTGCAGGAAATATTGACCTGGGAATGACTTTCGGAAGTTATATCGGACTGATAATCTTAATCGCAGCATTTTCAGCAGTGGGAATTCTTGCTTCCTCTCTATCTCAGAATCAGATTATGGCTTATCTGCTGGGTGTTTTTATGTGTTTCATCATGTATTTTGGGATCGAGCAGCTGGCAAGTTATAAACTATTGGGTGGTGCAGATTTTATCCTTCAGAATATTGGCTTCTATCAGCATTTCTTAGGCTTCACAAGAGGACTTATTGATGCTAAAGATGTGGCGTATTTTGTTCTTGTCATCGGCACTTCATTAGTATTGGCTAATCATTTTATTAACAAAAAGAAGTAGAAGTATGAAGAAGTTCAATGCTAAATCTCCACTGGGAATTTTCTTAATTGCAATTGTTCCTTTGGTTATTATCCTGACCTATTCGGGAATCAGATTAGACTTAACAAAAGAAAAAAGATATACCCTTTCTGATAACACCATCAAAGTACTGGAGTCTGTTAAAAAGCCTCTGACGGTTGAAGTGTATCTGGAAGGCGACTTTCCGGCAAGTTTCAAACAGCTGCAAAGCGAAACGAAATTCATGCTGGAAGAATTCAGAAAAATTAATCCGAAGATTGATTTTAAATTCATCGATCCGATTAAAACAAAAATGTCTCAGGACACTTTGATGGCCATGGGAATGCAGCCGTCTATTCTTCCGGATGTGAAAGACGGGAAAATCTCACAGATCACCCTTTTCCCTTACGCTGTGATTAAATATGGAAATGACGGGGTTTCTATTCCTTTAGTGGTTCAGCAGGCCGGAATTGATGCCGATCAGCAGCTGACAAGATCGATTGAAGGACTGGAGTACAATCTTGTTTCCAACATTAAAAACATTGCAGCCGCAAAGAGAAAGAAGGTCGGAATCCTGGTCAACCATGATGAGCTGAATCCGGATGAATTCCAGGGATTTGTACAGCTGGCCATGGAAAACTATGATGCCGGACCTATCATTCCTAAAAATCAGACTGAACTTTCACTGGAAGATGTTCCTTTATTAAAGCAGATGAGTGCCCTGGTGATTGCGAAACCAAGAAAAGCTTTTACCGATAATGAAAAAGTAATTCTGGACCAATACATCATGAACGGAGGGAAAACCCTTTGGATGATCGATGCTGTAAATGCTGAAATGGATACGTTAACAAGATCCAAAAAAGTAATGCCTTTCCCTGTCGATATCAATATGACAGACTTCTTTTTCAATTACGGGCTGAGAATCAATCCGGCGTTGGTAAAAGACGTTAAAAAGTTTGCCCTGTTAAGACTGGTTACAGGAGAAGTGAGTGGAAACCCTCAGTATACAAGCTTACCCTGGCCTTATTATCCGCTTGGAATTGCCGAAAATAATAATCCGGTCACCAAGAATATCAACCCTGTAAAATTTGAATTCCCGACTTCTATCGACACATTAGGAGGTAGAAAGAATATCAAAACAAAAGTCCTTTTCGAATCCAGTGAACGAACTTTATTGAAGCAGGTTCCGAATTATGTGGATCTGAAAGAAATTGCAAGTGTAGACAGTCTTGGACAAATGGAAAAGCCAAGTACACCAAAGATCTTCGCTGTAGCCTTGGAAGGAAAATTTAATTCTGCATATGCATCAAGAATTGAGAGAAAATCTTACCCTGGGTTCAAAACATCCAGCCCGGAAAACAAAATGATTGTGATTGCAGACGGAGATGTAGGAAGAAATAAAGTAATCAAAGGAAAACCACTTCCTTTAGGGGTAGATCTGCTGACGAACGAACAGTTTGGAAACGAACAGTTCCTGAGAAATGCATTGGATTATCTTTTGGATGACAGCAACCTGATGGAACTGAGAAACAGAAACATTGAAGAAAGACTTCTCGACAGACAAAGAATTACGGAAGAGAAATCGACCTGGCAATGGATCAATTTACTGCTTCCATTGGCCATTATCGGCCTTATCGGAGGACTGTTCTTCTGGCTAAGGAAAAAGAAATTTGGATAAAATATAAAAAATTCCGGAAGATGTTCTTCCGGAATTTTTATTTTGAAAACTTTATTATTGAGTTGTAACCATTTTAATTAATAATTTATCCTTCCAATACAGGAATAAGATGTTCCCATTTCAGTTGTTTTGCATAATCTAATGCTGTCTTCCCTTTTTTAGACCGGATATTTTTATCTGCTCCAGCTTCCAGAGCAACCTGTACTGTGGTTAAATTCCCTGCAATGGTTTCTTTGTGAAGAAGTGTCAGCCCGTCTTCATCGGTTTGGGTAAGTTCATCCGGATATTGTTGTAAAAACTTTACAAATTCCTCTTTCATATTTTTACTCATCGGATGTTCAATAAGATTTTCCGGATTTTCTTTCTGGTTATTGACCACTAGGATATCATTAAAGTCTCCGAAATCCAGCTGCCATGCATTATCGTGTTCCCTTCTTTCTGCATCAGACATGTCAGCACGCATTTTCTGGATGGTAAACCCTCCGTAAGCTTTCGGAAGTGGAGAAGATGAGGATGAAAATAGCTTGGAAAGTCCCTTTGGTTTCTGTACAGTCGGAGTGATGGCAAAAAGCCAGTCACTGATATTTTGTAAAGGGATTTCCACATAATCACCCACCTGCACGTTTTTAAGGTTGTTGGGTTCATTAATCAAATATCCTCTCACGTGATCTCCGTCAAAGAATATTTCATTAATCCACATATGTTCTACCAGGCTTTCTCCGGTTTCTTCATCCTGTTCTTCAAAAGCCGTTTTAACGCATGATACATTAAGTCCGGGAATGATTCTTCTGTATTCCCAGGACTGTTCGCGCCAGAAATACTTAAAGGTTTCCTGAGCTTTTCTGTAAGCTTCAATCATTTGCGGGTCATTTCCGTCTGCAAAAAAAATTGGGTTCTCTTCCATTTAATAATTGGGGATGTGGTGTGTTAAAGAATATAAGATTATTGCTGATAGGCTTGTTTGGGAAGTAAGGCTGCTGTTTTGTAATAGCTGATGTCAGTAGGGATTTGTGCCTGAAGATCTTCGAAAGTATCATAATCATAATGGATCCAGTTTTCTTCATTGTCCGGGTCGGGTGTTTTATCTACAGCCAGTTCCAGTTTTCCGTCTTCCTGATAGCTGCATTCTATGGCAGCATATTTTTCACCGTTTTCGTCATTCGTATACCAGCATTTTATGGTTCTTTCAAGGTGTGGTTGGTGGGTTTCGTTATCGATGACCTGTGAGCAGATAAAGTTTTCAGGATCGTCCGTTTTGAAAACAGTTTTGGAAATAAGGGGCAGATCATCTACGGATAAAGAATATAATGTATTGGTAGAAATAATATAGCCGTCGGCAGTTTCTTTTCTTTCAATATCAAAAAAGTCAGATTTTTCTTTAAGATAATCCACTACCTTCGCCTCGTCTTCCTCGTCACTTAGAAAATAATTGATGTTGTAAACACTGTCTTCATTGATGAATTCAATTTCTTTCAGGAAATCAGAGCCTTCTTCATAATAATACAGATGATATTCGCTTAGCTTCACAGCTTTACTTTTAGAGATGATTTCTCCAAAAATGTTTTTGTACACTTTTCTCATTTTTAATCATGTTAGTTTGTTTCATCTATTAGTTTAAGTGGTAGTGCAAAGATAAGTTTTCTTTTTTTATCTCAACCTGAAGTATAAAGTGGTATTTATTTCGTAAGTATTCTATATATCCTTTATAAAATCCTCATATTCGTAGTAAAACCTTTCGAAACCGTCCATTTTTTCCACAAAAAATTCAAAAATTTCTTGCCAGGTATTTTTATTAAAAACAGAAACATTATGTTTTTCAACCCATATCCTGCTGATGATCTTACCATTTTCAAGAGTGAAATATTCTTCCTTCTGAAAATCTCCGATGAAATCTTTTAATATATCCTCCAAAGACCAGATCTTCTCATAGTAGGCATTCCGGAAAATTTCATCTTTCATTTCGATATCCAGAGAAACTTCTGCTTTTTTATTGTCGGCAGAAAACTTAAATGCCATGTCCTTGATTTTGGTATCATAAAGAATCCATTTTCTGGGAAATGATCTTCCGAAAGCTGTCCAAAATTCCTTTTTTAATTGCTGTGCTTCTTGTTTACTGAACATATGGCAAACATAATGATTTAATAGCAGAAAGGCAAAAGTGTGGTACCTAAAACCGTAAAATTACGGATAGATACACCGGCATTTTTTTCGTTTGTTATTCCTGTTTTTCAGGTCTTTTTCAAATATTAAACAATTTTCGTATTTTTGCTTTAATGCTTTCAAAAAAATCTCAATATGCTTTTAAGGCGCTGTCATATCTTGTAGAAAAAAGAAATGACGGCCCGATTCTTATTTCTGAAATTGCGGAACATAAAAAAATTCCTTTAAAGTTTTTGGAAAATATCCTTCTTGAACTGAAAAAAGCGGAAATCCTCGACAGTAAAAAAGGAAAGGGTGGAGGATACTTTTTCAAAGAAAATCCGGAAAATGTGAAACTGGCAAAGATCATTCGTCTTGTAAACGGTCCTATTGCGATGCTTCCCTGCGTAAGTCTCAATTTTTATGAAAAATGTGATGACTGCAATGAAGATCACTGCGGGCTTCATGATGTCCTGATAGAAGTTCGCGATGCTTCTCTGAATATTCTGGAAAGTAAAACTTTAATGGATCTGGTAGATTAACCCGGTCCTTTTTTTTGAATTAATAGTCTACTTTTTTTGTAGGATAAATATTTTATCAGATATTTGCACTACTTCAAATGAATAAACTATGATTTCAAAAGAAGAATCAAACCAATTACAAAAGCTTACCCGCTCCATTACTGCAGTGCATTCAGATGCTGCATATAGCATACCTGAAAATATTTCCTTGTACAGAAGTGCAGAAAACATACGATCGTTAAATATCCTTATTTTCAATGTGACGGATAATCAGGAAATACAGACCAAAACGATTTTTTAATATGGTGATTTCAAGAAAAATTCAGGTAAGGTTGAATGTCCTTTTGGTAACAGCTGCTATTATATCCATTGCTGTTTTTTCCATGTACGAACTGGGATATCTGGAAGAACTGCACACCATTCTGGCCAAAGACAATTACATTTTTTACTGGATGCTCCTGGTAGGTGTTTTTGCAGAAATTGTGGCAGGTTCCATGGGAATGGGATATGGAGTTATTTGTACCACAACACTGATGCTCCTCAATATTGCACCGCATATTGTAAGTGCGAGTATTCATTCTGCAGAAAGTTTTACTACTGCTGCGGGAAGTCTCAGCCACATTAAACTGAAAAATGTAAGCAAAAATCTGGTGAAAAAGCTCGCCATTCCGGCTGTGATAGGAGCAATTATCGGAGCTGTCAGTCTTACTTATCTTGGAGAATATTATGCGAAAATCACCAAAACACTCATTGCTTTTTACACTTTATACCTTGGATTCCAGATTCTTTCGAATGCTTTTAAAGAAAAACAAAGCAAAGCATTGAAAAGAAAAACCAATCTAACCAGACTTGGCGTGATAGGAGGCTTTATAGATTCCTTTGCCGGAGGAGGCTGGGGGCCTTTGGTTACCGGAACACTCATTAAAAATGCATTCACCCCAAGATTTGCGGTAGGAAGTTCTACAGTGGCCAAATTTATTCTTACCATAACGGCTGCCGTTACCTTTTTCTTTACGCTGGGAATCCAGCACTGGAATATTATTTTAGGGCTTTTAATCGGTGGAATTATTACCGCTCCTTTTTCAGCCATGCTTACTGCCAGGCTTCCTGTGAAGAAAATGTTTGTGATTATCGGAACCCTGGTGATTGTGATGAGTTCTATAACTATTTATAAATCAGTTTTTAATTAAAAATTATGTTGGATGTGGAAAAATAAAAGGGTTAAAAAGGTTTTCGGTTTTGAAAATATTTTACTTTTACATCACTAAATATTAGAACATGAATTTACATATCATTGCACTTTTTAAGTTTAATGAAAATTATCTGATGGACGCTGTAGAGCTGTTTCAGAACCTTGTGAAAGAAACAAGAAAAGAAGAAGGCTGTCTGCAGTACGATCTTATTGAAGATAAAGATAATAAAGGAACTTTCTTCCTGATCGAGCTTTGGGAAAGTGTAGAACATCATAACAGGCATAACGGTCAGGATCACCTTTTGGATTTCCGTAAGGATGCTTCCAAAATTATGGAAAGCTCTGTAGAGGTTTATAAAGGGTTTAAAATATATTAATGGTATTGAAGGATTTAAAGATTTAAAGATTTAAAATTTTAATGATTTAAAGAAGAATCTTATATCAATAGAAAATAAAAGGCGGTTTCAACAATCTGAAACCGCCTTTTTATTAGAAAAAATAGAAAGTATTAAAATAGAAAGTTTATTTTACGATAAGCTTTTTCGTCTCCGAATGACCACCGTAAGTAATTTTTACAAGGTAATTTCCTGAAGTAAGGGTAGAAAGATTCAAATCCTGCTTATAAAAACCAGCCTGGTTGGTAAGTTCAGCTGAATAGACCTTTTTCCCGGTCTGGTCATGGACCTCTACATTTCCCTTATTACCTGTTTTTTCTTTAACATCAAAAAGAACCGTTACTTTTTTATCCGCCGTAGTTGGATTAGGATAAATACCGAAAGAGGCTTTTTTTCCAACTTCAGTTATCCCTAACGTTTCCGTGATCTTTTTGTATTTGAAATACATATTTCCTGTACTGGCACCACCATTGGTTGTGAAGTACATTCTGTAGTAATCATTTCCTTTTTTGACGTAGTAGACCACATCATTTTTCACCGTCCCGATCCCTTTCCAAGAGTGTCCTACCGTAGTGATAGCAGATGAGAAACTTGCATTGGCAGGAATAGCATATGCTGCGGTTTGCTGCGTTTCAGGCTGAACCATTGCCACTTTTACGTTCGGACTTTGAATGGCTCCGGAAAGCGGGTACATCTGCACACCCATATAGAACGTGTAATATTTGGTGAATACGAAATCCCATGCCGTTCTGGAAGGCTCAAGATTGGGAACTTTTTCTCCGGTATCAAATGAGAAATAGTTGAAATATGAATCATCTGTCCCGTTGGCGATCGTTCTTGTTTCCGTAGCTCCCCATGAAGTCCCGTTCCATTTTGAATACTTGAAGGTATATCCTGCAAAAGCATCTTCAATGGCAAACTTGATATAAGTTCCTGAAGCATATTTTAAAACAAAAATAGCTTTCCCCTGAATGTGGTGGTTCACCGGGTTATAAACGCCCCATCCGGTTGAAGGAATATTGGGGTTTGGAGAGGTTACTGGTCCCTGTTCAAAAGCTCCCTGGCTCCAGTCAGTGGTCTGGTCCGGATTGTAAAGAGGATCTCCCCATGAAGCTTCATTGCTGATGCTGATGTTATCCCAGTCTGCTAAGTTGGTTGATGCAGTGAATACTTCAATATCTTTAGCATCATTGACTCTGGATCCGAATGCATAGTTTGAGTTCCTATAAAAAGCAATATCCCACGTATTGGCTGGCTGAGAAACCATATTACCATCTGCAAGGTTTACAAACACGCGGTTTTGGTATCCGCTTCCCATGGTCATATTTACCTGTGAGTATCCCAACGCATCAGTCTGCGCCAAAACAGTCTGCTGAACAGACAATGCCAGTACTGATGCCAATAATAGTTTTGTTTTCATAATTTATTTTTTAAATCCTTATTTAGAATGATTCCACAAAAGTATATAATTATTTTTAATCAGTCTAAATAAAAACATAATTTTTATCGTGTTTTTATTTTAATCCTTATGATAAACAGAGAAAATCGGACATAGAAAAGCCGGCAGGATCACTCCTGCCGGCTTTAAAAAGGTCAATAATAGTCTAATAAACCTTATTTTTTAATGAATTTTGATTGGATCAGTCTGCCTTCTGCAGTCTCAATATTCATATAATATACTCCTGTCTGAAGTGTGCTGATATCAAATCTTTGTCCGTTCAGTTTCCCTTCCGCTGCTTTTTGTCCTGCTGCAGAATAGATCTGAATGTTTTTAGGATCTTTTTTGACAATGAATTCTATTGCAGACTGATCAGAATTTAAGGCAAATCTGAAATTTTCTGTCGATTTATGGTTGTCTGATACGCCTAAAGAAGCGGTCGTGTTATACACTACATTATCCACCTGGATTGCTACGTGAGTAGCAGTAGGAGTGAACTTAAATACAATGTATGAACCTGTGGATGCCGGAATATTAACACTGATATTCTGCACGGTTCCGATAGTGGCTACATTAATAGGGTTTCCTACAGGAACGAATGTTGACATATCTGCAGGGTTGGATGCTACTCCTATCTGAATACTTCCCGGACCTGGAGATGGAGATACCAGGGTAGTATCAAAGGTCAACGTTTTATTTCCTGTTGGAGTTTCAATCTGTGGCGTAATCAGATAAGAAGAACCTGTTGCATTGTTTCCTGCATACGACTGGACGAATCTGTTGGAATCTCCTGCTACAATCATTCTTGGAGGTACAGGAGGAAACTCACCGGTTATTGGTGCAACGATGGCAGACCATCCAAACTGAGGGAAAGTGGTATTCCCAGCGGTAAAATTGTTGAAATTTTCATTGATGTTAGACACCTGAGCCTTCGCCGTTAAGGCTGTAAACATCAGAGCTCCTAAAAGTAATTGTAATTTCATGAGATTATTTTTATTTAGAATTATTCCACAAAAATATATAATTATTTTTAATGAGTCTAAATAAAGTTTTATATTTGCTGAAAATTTGTACCCTTATGAAGAAGAAAGTGCTTTCCGTTCTATCATTATCCGTGGCCTTATGGGTAAATGCACAAGAAAAGGATTCTCTTAATCAAAAGAAAATTGAAGAAGTTGTTATTACAGGACAGTACATGCAGCAGTCCATTAACAAATCGATATATAAGGTTGATGTTATTGATGCAGAACAGATCAAAAATATGGCAGCAACGAATGTTGCCGAGGTTTTGAATCAAAGTCTTAACATACAGATCACTCCGGATACCCGTTCAGGAAATTCTACCGCCAATATCATGGGGCTTAATGGTGATTATGTAAAGATCCTTATAGACAATATTCCGGTAGTAGGGGATACAGGGCTGGGAAGCAATATTGACCTTACCAAAATTACCTTAAGCAATATCGAAAGGATAGAAATTGTAAAAGGAAGTATGGGAGTTGAATATGGAAATGGAGCTGTTGCCGGGGTCATCAACATTATTACCAAGAAAACCAGTACAAAAAAGATCAGTGTTAGAGGTTCGATACAGGAAGAAACAGTAAGGGACAACTATGATCTTAAAAAAAGAGGAAACGGAAGGCATATTCAGAACCTTAATGTAGATTATAATATCAGCAATGAATGGTTTGCCAGCATCAATTTCAACCATAACCAGTTTATGGGATATGAAGGGGAAAGCAAAGGCTACAAATATTTCGGACAGGATAACCAGAGAGGATATGAATGGAACCCGAAAGATCAGTATGATGCTTCTGCTCTATTAAGATATACCAAAAATAAAACGACATTCTTTTACAAGTTGTCCTATCTTGACGAAAAATTTAATTTCTATAATCCGGAAGTAAACAGAAATCCTCTTAATGATGGATTGGGCGGTGTTTCGTATGAAAGCAGAGACAGAAGATATAACACCGACCGATGGATTCACCAGTTCAATATTCAGACTAATCTGGGACATATCCGATACATGGGAGACTTCTCGTATCAGAACCAGGATAGGAAATACTACGACTATAATTACGATATCCCGAACAGACAAATCAAAAGCCGTCAGGAAGAAAAATCTTATTATAAGACCGATGTCATCTACTCCAGAGGAATGTTCAGCAACTTCCTCGACAGCAAGGTTTTTGATTTCCAGTTAGGGTATGAATTAGACTATACCAATGGATATGCCGCTTTAATTGCCGGAGATTTCTTCGGTGAGGCGGTAAAAAGAAAGATCTTCACCTATTCCAATTTCCTTTCTGCAGAATGGAATGTGTCAGACAAATTCTCTTTAAGACCGGGAGTAAGACTTTCTCTTAGCGAAAACTTTAATAATCAGTACAACTATTCTTTATCAGCAAGATATAAAACCTCTGAGAATTCAAACCTTAGAGCAGTTGTGGGATCGGCTAACCGCTTCCCAAAATATGACGAGTTGTACACCTATTTTGTGAATCTTAATCATGATGTACAGGGAAATCCGGACTTAAATCCTGAAAAAGGATTCTCTGCTGGACTTTTCTGGAATCAGAACTTTTCAGCAGATAATGGCTGGAAGATCGCTTATGGAGTAGACGCATTATACCTTGATGTACGTGACAGAATTGAAATGGTGATGATTAAAGAGCCGTCCACCTACAAATATATGAACCTTAATACCTATAAAAATCTACTATTCTCCGCTAATGTAGATTTCAGAAAAGATCAGTTTGCCCTGTCTTTAAGAGGATCAGTAAACGGAACATCAGTATCGATGATTGATTTGAAATCTTCTTCCCCAACAGACTTTCAGTATCTGGTACAGGCAGGCGCTTCAGCAACTTACAAACTGAAAAGTACCGACACCAATTTTGCCCTTTACTACAAATTCACAGGTCCGGACAGAATTTATGTATCCGATGGAGCTAATGACTTCCGCCTTGGAAAAATAGATAGTTTCCATATGATGGATTTTATTGTGAGCCAGCCTTTCTGGAATAAGCACTTTGAAATTTCTGCAGGAGTGAAAAATATATTTGATGTCACAAGATTAAACTCTACGGCAGTTGCCGGTTCAGCCCATACCGCTGCGAACGGGTTTGTTAATTTATATTATGGCAGAAGCTATTTTGCCCGATTAATGTTTCAATTTTAAATAATACGTTACGATTATGAAGTATTTAAAAATAGTATCTCTTCTTTCCATCATGGCTGCCACACAGTCTTGTCTTTCTGCAGACGAAGATCCGGTTCCGGTTCCGCCTATGACGGGATCTGAAGTAAGTGTGCCAATTGGCGGCCCTACAGAACCTAATCAGGTTTGGATCGATTTAAGTGACTACACCAATCCGGCGGTCAACAGCAGGACAGACTGGGATCTTGGTTTTTACAGCGGCGATGCCTACAGAGTGATCATGAACGGATCTCTTGCCATGACGGTGATCAAAATACCCAACGCATCAGACATCAGTAAAGTAAAGGAAGCTGATATTTCAAGTTTAAAAGATATTGCCCAGGTAGGAACATTTGATGCTGCCAACATGAAGTATGTTGACAATCCGAACGGAGACTTCTTAAATCAGACTTCAGGAATTGATGCCATCCATGAAAATGATATGGATAACCCTGTGTATCTAATCAATCTTGGGAGAGAGATACCTTCTGCCGCCAATATCGGAGCTGGTTCAGTTTCATTGTCCGGTGATCCGAGAGGATGGAAAAAAATTCAGATCCTGAGAGCTCAGAATGGGTACAAAATCCGTTATGCTGACGTGAACGCAGCAGAAGCAGACATCAAAGAATATATCATTACAAAAGATACAGAATATAGCTTCTCATTCTTCAATCTGAAAACAGGAACCCCGGTAAAGATTCAGCCAAAGAAAAAGAAATGGGATCTGGCATTCACAACATTTACCAATGAAGTGTTCATGGGACCTACAACCAGTGCAGGAAGCTATTTTTATGCAGATTTTGTAACAACCAATACTTTGAATGGAGTAGGTGCTTACCAGGTAACAGTTACGGGAAGTCTTGATGCTGCTTACAGTGCATTTAAACTGAAAGATGTAGAGCCTTCAAAATTTGTTTTCAATGACCAGAGGGCTATTGGGGATAAATGGAGAACCACTACCGGTACGGCATCCAATCCTGTTCCTTTTGTGTATGCAGACCGTTTCTTTGTATTGAAAGATGCTGAAGGTTTTTATTTCAAGCTGAGATTCAATACCATGAAAAATACAAAAGGTGAAAGAGGGTACACCAATTTTGAATTCGAACCTTTATAAATAATCAAATAATAGTAGATCATGAAAAAATTCATCCTTGCAGCTTCTGTTCTTGTGGCAGTATATTCTTGCAAAAAAGCAGAGACAGGAGCAAAAGAAAATACAACAGAAGCCAGTTCAGAAGCACCCAAAACCAACAATAAAATAGTAACATTAAATGGCGGAATTACTGAAATCGTAGCTGCTTTAGGCCACGAAAAAGAAATCGTGGGAACTGATGTTACCAGCACCTATCCTGCCTCATTAAAAACTACAGCGAAAGATTTAGGACACATGAGATCAATGACAATTGAACCGATCATGGCTGTAAACCCAACATTGATTCTGGCTTCTGATAAAGATATCAATCCGGAACTAATGGGGAAAATCAAATCCTCAGGGATTCAAACCGAAGTTTTTAAACAGGAATATACGGTTGAAGGAACTAAAAAACTGATCGAGCAGGTAGCAAAAGCGATCGGAAATACAGATTATCAGAAATTAAATGATAAAATTGATGCTGACTTAAAGCAAGTACAGCCTATTGCTAAAAAGCCCAAGGTATTGTTCATCTACGCAAGAGGAAATATGCTAATGGTGAGTGGTAAAAATACCCCAATGGCGTCATTGATCACTCTTGCAGGAGGAGAAAATGCAGTAACTGATTTTGAAGATTTCAAACCATTGACTCCGGAAGCGGTTGTAAAAGCTAATCCTGATGTACTATTTTTCTTCGAAACCGGTTTACAGGGAGCAGGAGGAAACGAAGGCGCGTTAAAAATGCCGGGAGTATCTCAGACCAATGCAGGTAAAAACAAGAAAATCATTGCAATGGACGGAGGTTTGGTATCAGGTTTTGGACCAAGAGTAGGAGAAGCAGCAGTAGGATTAAACAAACTTTTAATTGAAAGCACCAAGTAAATTATACTTTTATCTAATGATAAGTGCGGTACTGCTTGCCATTATAGCAGTACTGTCACTTAATACAGGAGTTTATGATTTCGGAGAAAATTCTCCGTTCAGGGCTCTGTGGCAATTGATAAAAGGAGATTCCGGTTTGTCACTCAGTGATAAATATGTGATCTGGGACGTAAGGGCAGCCAGGATTATCATGGCCATTTTAGTAGGAAGTATGTTGTCGGTTTCCGGGACGAGCCTTCAGGGACTTTTCAAGAATCCTCTGGCAACCGGAGATTTAATAGGACTTACATCAGGAGCAACGTTGCTGGCAGCCATTGCGATTGTTTTAGGAGGACATTTTAAAGAATATCTTCCTGAAGCTGTACAATTTTCACTGGTAGGAATAGCAGCTTTTATCGGTTCTTTTTTATCCATGATGCTGGTCTACAGAATTTCAACAAGCGGAGGGAAAACCAATGTAGTGATGATGCTGCTTACCGGAGTTGCCATTACAGCTATCGGGTTTTCGATAACCGGATTTTTGATCTATATCTCAAAAGATGAACAGCTCAGAGATCTTACTTTCTGGAATTTAGGAAGCCTGGCCGCAGCCACATGGACGAAAAATATCATTCTCGCCATTGTGATCACCATCGCCTACATCATTTTATTACCCAAAGGAAAAGCCTTAAATGCAATGATGCTGGGAGAAAAAGATGCACAGCATCTGGGAATCAATGTGGAAAAACTGAAAAAGCAGATCATTATCACCGTGGCTTTAATGGTGGGAACCTGCGTGGCATTTTCTGGAACAATTGGTTTTGTAGGTCTTATTGTACCTTATATTTTAAGGCTTTTATTTAAATCAAATTATGTTTTTATTTTGCCATTATCGGCAATGTGCGGAAGCATTTTGTTATTAACGGCAGATACCTTCAGCAGAAGTATTGTGGCACCGTCAGAACTACCGATAGGGATTTTAACAGCCTTAATGGGAGGACCTATTTTTATCGCTATTTTGGTTAAATTTAAAAAATCACTGTAATGATCAAGGCACACCAGATAAATTATAAACATAAAGAATTCAGGATTCTGGATGGGGTAGATGTATCTCTGGAATACGGCGAATTTCTGGCCATTGTAGGACCCAACGGAGCAGGGAAGTCAAGCCTGCTGAGCGTGTTGGCAGATGAAGTGAAGTCCAGCCATAACAAGGTTTTGTTTAAAAATAAACCCATCAGAGAATGGAATATCCGGGAGCTTTCAAAACATAAAGCCAAGTTCTCGCAGCATAACAGCAATGATATTCCGCTTGAAGTGAAGGATGTGATCATGATGGGGAGGTATCCGTATTTTGATGCCCAGCCCGGAAAAGAAGATCTTGAAGCCATGAATAATATGATGTACGAAACCGATATTTTTCATCTCAAAGAAAGAGAATACAATACCCTTTCGGGAGGAGAAAAGCAGCGTGTACATCTGTCAAGAGTGATGGCACAGCTTGAAAATGAAATTGCCCATAAACTGGTTTTTCTGGACGAACCGTTGAATAATTTAGATATAAAACATCAGTACAAAGCATTGGAAATTATCAAAAATTTCACCAAAAAAGCCAACAGTGCTATTGTTGTTTTGCATGATCTGAACCTTGCTGCACAGTTTGCAGATAAGATTTTATTAATGAAATCAGGACAAGTCTCTGCCTATGGAACCCCACAGGAAGTTTTTACTGAAGAAAATATCAGCAATGCCTATAATTTTCCCTGTACCATCTGCGGGCACCCTATTACCGATAACCCAATGATCATTTTTGGATAACCATGGAAAAAGAAGAACTCAAAATCCTCGCACAGAATCTTGCCAACCCTCAGGGTGAAAAAGGCATTGAGATTGGTGAAATGATGAATGCCACTAACATCAGCATGACGTTAGAAAGTATCAAAACACTTGTGATTGATGACGGCCAGCAAATCCTTGAAATAGGACATGGGAATGCCGCACACCTGAAAAGTATCATGAACCTTGCCAAAAACCTTAAATACACAGGGATTGACATTTCCGAAACCATGCACAATGAAGCCAAAAGGCTCAATAAAGAATTTGAAAGCCAGACGGAATTTGTTTTATACGAAGGGAAGAAACTTCCTTTCAAAGATGAAACTTTTGATAAAATATTTACAGTCAATACCGTGTACTTCTGGGAAAATCCCGTAGAATTCTTAAACGAAATCTATAGGGTTTTAAAAGATGACGGAACATTTGTTCTTACGTTCGGACAAAGAGAATTCATGGAAAAACTGCCGTTCACGGAATATGATTTCACCTTGTACAGCAACAGTGAAATGGAAGAGCTGGTCTCCAAAAGCCAATTTAAAAGAATGAAAACTTCTGAAAGAGAAGAAGAAATAAAAAGTAAAACAGGAAACGAAACCATACGAAGAATTTATACAATTTTAACCATAAAAAAGTAAAGTAATGAGCACATTAGTTAATGATTTAAAGGAAAAATGGGAAGCTCTGAAAGCAGAAAATCCACATATCAGAATAAGAAACGCTGCAGCACAGCTGGAAGTAAGTGAGGCAGAATTATTGGCAACAAGCATTGGAGAAGGCGTTACGGTCCTGAACCCGGATTTCCAGGGAATCCTTACAGAAGCTGGGCAATTAGGAAAGGTTATGGCTCTTACCCGTAATGATGAATGTGTTCATGAAAGAAAAGGGACTTACCTGAACGGTGATTTCAGCAGCCCTCATGCACAGCTTTTTGTGGGTGAAGATATTGATCTCAGAATTTTCCTTAACCACTGGAAATTTGCTTTTGCAGTACTGGAAGGAGAGAAGAAAAGCCTTCAGTTTTTCGGAAAAGACGGTTTGGCACTTCACAAGATTTATCTGACGAAGGACAGTAATGAAGCTGCTTTCGATGCGATCGTAGAAAAATTCAGAGCAGAAGATCAGAATCAGGCATTGGCTTTTGAAGCAGTAGCTCCAAAACAGGCTGAAAAAGCAGATTCAGACATTGATGTAGAAGGCTTTAAAAAAGCATGGACAGAATTGAAAGACACCCATGATTTCTTCATGATGACCAGAAAATATGGTGTAAGCAGAACGCAGGCATTAAGATTGGCTCCGGAAGGATTTGCTAAGAAAATTGATAATGCGAAAGTGGTGAATATCCTTGAAGATGCTTCTGAAAAGAACGTTCCGATCATGGTTTTCGTTGGAAACAGAGGCATTATCCAGATCTACACAGGAAATGTGAAGAAAACACTTTGGCACCAGCAATGGTTCAACGTGATGGATCCTGATTTCAACTTACATCTTGACGTAACGAAAATTGCTGAAGCATGGATCGTGAAAAAACCTACTGAAGACGGAGAAGTAACCGCTATCGAAGTATTCAACAAAGAAGGCGACTTCATCGTTCAGTTCTTCGGAAAAAGAAAACCAGGAATTCCTGAGCTTCAGGAGTGGAAGGACCTTGTAGCAGCTTTAGAGAAATAATAATTAGATGATTTGAATGAGACCGTTTTGTTTGTAAAATTCAAAGCGGTCTTTTTTATTGCATGCGATCTATGGGTGACGAAATATTTGTGTAATTTGTGATTAAATATAAAATAAAATGAAACATATTTTCATAGCGATATTGCTGGCCGGATTCTGTTCGTTGAAAGCACAGGATTTAAAAGCGTATCAGTTTTATGATAAAAAAGGAAAAGAAGTGAAGACAGAAAAGCTGGTAAAAGAACTGGCAGATTATGATGTGGTCTTTTTTGGTGAAAATCATAACAGTTCTATCAATCACTGGCTTCAGCTTAAAATTACAGAAGCGCTGTTTGCCAAAAAGAACGGACAGCTGATCTTAGGAGCAGAAATGTTTGAAAGAGACAATCAGGCGCAGCTGGATCAATATTTAAACGGAAAGTTTGATGCAAAAACATTAAAAGATTCTGCCCGTTTGTGGAGCAATTATGCAACTGATTACAAGCCTTTGGTAGATTTTGCCAAAGATAAAAAGCTGAATTTTGTGGCTACCAATATCCCAAGAAGATATGCCTCTCAAACCGCAAAAGAAGGTCTTGAATCCTTGAATAAATTAAGCGAAAAAGAGAAAACCTATATCGCCCAGTTGCCGATTAAAGTGACTTTAGACACTCCCGGATATCCGGAAATGAAAAAGATGATGGGAGATCATGCAGAAGGAACCAAAGTGATGAATTTTATTTCAGCTCAGGCTACAAAAGATGCTACAATGGCTGAATCTATCCTGAAAAGCTACCAGGCGGGAAAAACCTTCATTCACTATAATGGAAACTACCACAGTAAAGAATTCGGTGGGATTTATTGGTACATCAAACAGAAAAATCCTAACCTGAAAATGGCAGTAATCTCCGTTTTTGAATCAGACGATCCTGAATTGAAAGTACCAGCGAAAGATTATATCCCGACAGACTTCAATCTTATTATTCCGGGAGATATGACGAAGACTTTTTAATAAGAAGCCCGCAGATGATGCGGATTGAGCAGATCTTATTATGAATTAAATAATTTGAATTGCATTCATTCAATAGAAAGAGGCTGTCTCAAAAGTACCCCCTCTCTCGGACTCCTGCCTGACAACTTTTGTCATTTAGGAAATTCTCAGAGCGTTAATTTACCTTTTGAGACAGCCTCTTCTTTTTTTATATCAAAATTCCATTGGCTTTAGCCAAAACTTAAAATTCGTCGGCAAATAAATCATTTTTACTCCACAATATTTACCTTTGTATCACATTCAAAACATATGAAAAAAATCCCCATTCTGCTGATCTTTTTTATCGGATTGTTCAATGCACAAAAACTGACTTCCAATGAGCTTTCCATCATCAATCAGGGAGATGTAAATAAGGCGTTACCCATCTATCAGACGACGGATAATAATCAGCATCAAACATTGCTGAACATTTCCTCAGAAGCAGATCCTCTTGATCCTAATACAGCTGTTCTGGTAAAAAGGATGAAAGAATCTCTTCTGTCTACGGATGGCGGAGTAGGCATTGCGGCTCCTCAGGTGGGAATCAACAGAAAGATCATCTGGGTACAGCGTTTTGATAAAGAAGGAGCCCCTTTGGAATATTTTATTAACCCGGTCATTGTATGGCGTTCCGATCTGCAGAATCTTGGTCCCGAAGGTGATTTATCTATTCCTGATTTCAGAGATCAGTTTTACAGAAGCAAAGTTATCCAACTGGAATATGTGGATTTGAAAGGGCAGAAATATTCAGAAATCGTAGAAGGTTTTACTGCGGTGATTTTCCAGCATGAAATCGACCATCTTTTCGGAATCCTGATTTCCGATAAAAAGGAAAAAGAAAAAAACGATTCTTATAAAAAGGTAGATGCCTATCAGAAAAGTGACGTAAATAAAGACAGGAGGTAATTATAAATGATGTTTGATGAATGATGAATGAAATTCTTAAGCATTATATACAAAAAAATATTCTCAATCATCTGTGCCCATCTGCGAAATCCGTGGGAAAATAAAAAAATAAAAAGGAGCTGTTTCCATGGAAACAGCTCCTTTCGTTATAACTATGCTTAAAAAAATTGGATTAATCTTTGTTGGTGACTGAAAGTTTTACCTCCATATTATTTCTGGTCGCATTAGAATAAGGACAGATCTGGTGTGCTTTTTCTGTCAAGGCCTGTGCCTCTTCAAGAGAAACTCCGGGAATGTTGACATCCAGTTCTGCTGCCAATCCAAAGCCGCCATTTTCAAGCTGACCTATGCTGACTTGAGCGGTTACTGTAGTTTCTCCGGTTTTTATTTTAGAAAGACTGATGACTCTGTTCAGAGCACTGTCGAAACATGCAGAATATCCCGCTGCAAAAAGCATTTCAGGATTGGCAAAATCATCATTGGCTCCTCCTAAACCTTTTGGCATTCTTACATCAAGATCCAGCACTCCGTTTTCACTTTTCACATGTCCGTTTCTTCCTCCTTGAGCAGTGACCTGAGTGGTATATAATGTTTTCATTTATTTTCTATTTTGTTTAAGATTTTTAAGACTGTGTCTTTAAGGTGCAGCAGCTCTTCCGGTTGTATTCCCAGTTTTTCCTGAATTTTCCCCGGAATTTCACAAGCCTTTTGCTGAAGCTGTTTTCCTGCTTCGTCTAAAAATACTTCAACCACTCTTTCGTCCTCTTTTTTTCTTTTTCGGATGATAAATCCTTTAGACTCCAGCCTTTTAAGAAGAGGGGTCAAAGTACCACTGTCCAGAAACAGTTTTTCTCCGATATGGGTTACCGTAAGTCCGTCACCGTCCCATAATATCATCATCACAAGATATTGCGGATAGGTAATGCCCAGCTCATCAAGAAAAGGACGGTAAAGCCCTGTAACTTCTTTGGCAATGACATACAATGGGAAACAAATCTGGTTTTCCAGTTTAGGTGTTTTAGGATTTTCCATAATTTTGGGGTACGAAAGATTCGATGAAGGTATTACTTTTTTATGATAAATTCATCCATTGGAATTCTGACTTTTTTCATAGTAGAAAGCCAGTCATTAGCTTCGTCGCGGTATCCGAGATATAAAAGGCTTACACTTTTTAATCCCAGTTCTCTTAGTCCCAGTACTTCATCTACCACCTCATTGCTGAATCCTTCCGCCGGAGTACTGTCGATTTTAAGTTCTGCAGCCTGTGCTAGCGCAATTCCTAAGGCAATATAAGTCTGGCGGGCAGTGTGGGCAAAATGCTCTTCAGGAGTCTGCGCACCGTATATTTCTTTAATTTTATCGGTATAGCTTCCGAAGCGGCCTCTCGGAAGATCTCTTACATCCGTATGATAATCGTAAACTTTGTCAATTTTTTCATTAGAATAACTGTCCCATGCTGCAAAGACCAAAACGTGAGAAGAATCTCTCATTACTTCAGGGTTTAAAGCACCCGCCACCATTTTTTCTTTCAGTTCCTGATTTTCCACTACAATAATTCTGAACGGCTGTAAGCCCGATGAAGTAGGAGCCAGTCTTGCCGATTCTAAAATCGTATTAAGGTCTTCCTGTGATACTTTTTTGGTCGGATCATAAGCTTTTACAGCATGTCTCCAGTTTAGATTTTCTATTAATGACATTTTTATTTTGTTTTTAAATTAAACTACTTATTGATGATTCAATGTCAGTTTTGAACTGACTCAATTAACGATACAAATATATGGCCAATTTAATTGTGTGCAATTTAATTTTGAGTGATTTTATTGATGACAATTATTGATAAACTTTTTACCTTTCCACTCAATTGCACAAGAACTGGATTTTTTCAACGCCGTAGTATTCCAATCTTTGCCGTAGAATTTTAAACTTAAAACAATGCAGAGATTTAAAAACAAAACCGCTTTAATTACCGGAGGAACCAATGGGATGGGTTTGGCAACGGCTCAGAAATTCATTGAAGAAGGAGGATCTGTGATCATTACCGGAAGAAGCGAAGAAACGGTGAATAGTGCTTTAGAGAAACTTGGAGAAAAGGCCTTTGGAATTGTTTCCAATGCCGGAAATATGAAAGACCTTATGATGCTGCAGCATGAAATCAGAAAATATACAGAACATATTGATCTGGTTTTTGCCAATGCAGGATACGGAAGATTTGCACCTGTGGAATATGTGGATGAAAATCAGTTTGACGAATTATTTAATATGCTGGTGAAGGGTCCGTTTTTTACGGTACAGCAGGTGTTGCCATTAATGAAAAGCGGAAGCTCCGTTATTTTCAATACTTCCGTGGCAACAGAGATTGCGATGCCTAATTTTTCGGTGTATTCTGCGGCAAAATCTGCAGTGCAGTCAATGATCAAAACTTTTGCTGTAGAACTTACAGAACGTGGAATCCGTGTGAATGGAGTAAGTCCCGGACATATCAAAACCAATATTTTTAATAATACAGGCTTAACCGGAGAGCAGATAGAAAGCGCTATTGATGATATCATTCCGACAATTCCTTTTAAAAGACAGGGAGAGCCTTCAGAAATAGCCAGTGTAGTTCTGTTTCTGGCTTCAGAAGAAGCGTCCTATATTCATGGGGCAGAAGTGAAAGTGGATGCCGGAATTTCTGTGATCAGATAATCCGGATTATTTGACCTCTTTAATTTCTTTAATGATATTGGTTTTATTTTCAATACCAATATTATAGGCCTTACCTTTTTTAAAGCTTTGGGTTGCTTTTTCCATCAGGCTTTTATATTCCGGTGATTTTTTAGAGAGATAAAAAACCTGTGCACTGATTCCAATAGCGACCCGTACCACTTCATTGGGTTTATCGGGATCTTCCATGATGTTTGAAATCGTGGCATTATTGTACCATGTCAAATTCTGTGAACTGGAGTTACCGGAACAGGATGTAATCATAATAAAAAGTAATAGTAAATACGACCAGGCTTTCATAATAAAAAAAGATTAAGTAAAAAGCTCCTGCAATATATCAAAATATCGGCAGGAGCTCTATATAAATTAGTTAGAATCCACAGCTCGCTACACTAGGTGCAGGGGAAGGAGAACATCCGGAAAGGGATGAGAATATGTTTAATACACAGTTGGTATTTACATAATTGTTATCATATAATAAAGATCCTGATGGACTTCTGTAGTATACGTTTCCTGCAGTATTGGCATAAGAAGATACTGAAGCAGATCCACAGCTTGTATTGGTGCAAGCAGCTCTCCATGCAGAATCGGTTACCGGTCCGCTGGAGAATAATGACGGATCAATGATTCTTTTCTCAACAATTCCTGAAGCATTTTTGAAGCTTACCAAAATCGCTACGTGATATACCCATGAAACACAGCATGTTCCTGTAGACGCTCTCAGATTACCGTAAACGAACTGTTTTTCGCAATCATAGCCTGCGTTCAAAAGGATCTGTCTCATTTTGTGTGCTCTTGCATAGCATCCATCCACAGGGTATCTGAATGTGATACATGGTGAAGATGCCGTAGAAGTTCCACAAGCCTGGTTTTTGATCTGGGTAAAAAGACTGTTTAACGTAGCAAGATTTGGAATAACACTTACTGCCTTGTTACTTTCTCCTCTTTCTTCTTTGTTGAATACCGATTTGAAATAACGGATGTCATCAGCAGTTGCTTTTTCTACTTTCGCAATTTTATTGGTATTGGCTTTAAGGAAAACATGAACAGGAGTTTCGTTTTCAACAGCCTGTCTGATCATGGAAATATAACCTGCATTCTCTTTACTGTCCGCAATTTCGTACGGTTGTGCAGTAACCATAAATGAGATTTTAAATTTTCCATCTTCTTTTTCAATCCCTACCGGAACAGTTTTGCCGAAATCTTTCATTGCAATTTCATTAGACTCCTTGGCTACAAGATTAGGATCCTGATTGGCAGCTGAATCTGAGCAGGAATTCACTGACAGTACCGTCACGAATACCATCATGGATAACAGAAATTTTTTCATAGTTTTTATATTTTGTGGTTAGTTTTCAGTGAACTTTTTAATTATGATAGTTCACTTATTTGTGACATTAAAAGTAATAAAAATTAAAATATATGCAAGATTTTTTTTGAAAAAAATACATTATTCTGTTGTTTTATTGATTTTATAATATTGAAAACAACTAAAAAACCTTAGGTTTTTAATAGTAGAATTTTGAAACATAGAAAATTTTAAAATAGAATTTCGAGATCTGGATTCCTACGGAATGGACAAGGTGGATGGATAGTTTATTCCTGTCATACAAATGTTCTTCAATAAGATAAGTCTATTTATACTTTGTCCATTCCGTAGGAATCTAAACTATGTAATACGGATTAAATCTAAAAAAAGTCTCAATAATAGTAGAATTCTGAAAAGCAAGAAGAATTTTAAAATAGATTTTGAGGTATGGATTCCTGTGGAATAACAAACGTTGCGGATAGTCTAAGCGAATAAAAATAACATTATCATAAAAATAAAAACCCGGTTTCAACGATTGAAAACGGGTTTATTTTATTGTAAGTAAACTTGACTATTTATAAATCAATTCTGCCTGAAAAACATCCGCGAAATGCTTCCTGATTTTTGCTTTCAGTTCTTCCATTTCTTCTAGTGTCAGTTCTCTTTCAAGTTCTCTTTTTAATGAAGTAACCTGCTTGTCTTTGATCCCACATGGAATGATATATTCAAAATAACGCATATCAGTATTCACATTAAGTGCAAAGCCGTGAAGAGTTACCCATCGGGAAGCTTTCACTCCCATGGCACACATTTTTCTGGCGTAAGGTTTTCCCACATCCAGCCATACTCCGGTCTCACCCGGAGAACGTTCTCCTTTAATGCCATATTCGGCAATGGTTCTGATGATCACTTCTTCCAGATTTCTCATATATAAATGAATATCCGTGAAAAAGTTTTCAAGATCCAGAATAGGGTAGCCCACAACTTGTCCATAGCCATGATAGGTAATATCACCGCCGCGGTTTACTTTCACGAAGGTAGCCTCAATTTCTTTCAGCTTATCAATACCGGCAAGCATATTTTCTTCATGTCCGCTTTTTCCTAACGTGTACACGTGAGGATGCTCTACGAAAAGAAGGTGGTTGGGAGTAATACTATGGTGTTCTGCAGGAAGATCTCTGTTTTTTATTTTGGTATCAATGATGTTTTTCATCAGTTGCTCCTGATAATCCCAGGCTGGCTGATATTCTTTGATTCCTAAATCTTCAAATTCTACTGCTTTATTTTGATTTGTATTCATTTCAATTTTTGATATACAAATTTAGTGAATTTTACCCTTTTATGGAATGGATAAAATCTATGGCATTCTTCTTCCAGTCTCTATCCTGAAGTAAAATATTCACGAAAGCAGTTCCGATGATACCACCATCCGCTTTTTCCGTTACATTTTCGAAGTCATCTTTCGATTTAATTCCAAACCCAATCATCACCGGATTTTTAAGTGGAAGAGCAGCGAGCCTGGAAAGATAGTCCTCATTCTTTAAAACCGCATTTTCATTTCCGGTAGTGGAAGAAGAACTTACGGCATACAGAAATCCTGAACTTAATGAATCCAGATAGATCATCCTTTCATCGGAGGTTTCCGGTGTTACAAGGAAAGTGAAATTAAGATGATATTGTTTTAAAATCTGCTGATAATTTTTCTCAAACTCAATAGGAGGAAGATCGGGTAGGATCAATCCTGAGACACCACTTTCCGCACAAGCCGCACAAAATTTCTCAAATCCGAAACTCAATACCGGATTGATATATCCCATCAGGATAATTGGAATGTTGATTTTGTCTTTGATGGCTTTTAGCTGAGATAACAGTTTTTCGATCGTCATTCCGTTTTGTAAAGCCAGTTCGTGAGCTTTCTGAATGACAGGTCCGTCTGCCACAGGATCAGAATAAGGCATTCCGATTTCGATCATATCAGCCCCGGAATCCTGAATCAGTTGTATAATATCAGCGGTATCTTCCAGTTGTGGAATTCCTGCTGTGAAGTATATATTTAGTTTTTTCATTTTTTTATTATAGAGGTTAGAAATTAGAGGGTAGAAGTTAGATGGTGAATACTTGTTATTAGGTAATACTTACTGATTTCCAGTATCTAACTTCTAATTTCTTTAAGATATGTTTCCATATCCTTATCTCCACGACCGCTCAGGCAAATGACCACAACATTATTTTCATTAAATTTCTTCTTATCCAGAACAGCCAGCGCATGAGAACTTTCCAGTGCAGGAATAATTCCTTCCAGTCTGGTGAGTTCAAAGGCACATTTCAAAGCTTCATCATCATTAATGCTAAAGAATTCAGCTCTTTTTTCTTTAAATAAGTGCGCATGAAAAGGCCCGATTCCCGGATAATCCAGTCCGGCAGAAATAGAGTGGGGCTCAATAACCTGGCCGTCTGCTGTCTGCATCACAAGACTTTTGCTTCCGTGAAGAACACCAAGCGTTCCCAGGAAAGTAGTAGCAGCAGATTTTCCGGAATCCATTCCCAATCCTCCGGCTTCAGCAGCAATGATTTTCACCTCTTTTTCCTCTACAAAATGGTAGAAAGTTCCGGCAGCATTACTTCCTCCACCTACACAGGCAATCACATAATCCGGATTTTCCCTTCCGATTTTCTCTTTAAGCTGTTCTTTGATTTCCTTTGAAATAATACTCTGGAATCGTGCTACAAGATCCGGAAAAGGATGAGGTCCCACTACACTTCCAATCACATAATGAGTCGTCACAGGATTGTTGATCCAGTCTCTTAATGCTTCATTTACTGCATCTTTCAGGGTTTTTGAGCCTGAAGTGGCAGCCACTACTTCTGCTCCCAGCATTTTCATTCTCGCTACGTTTGGGGCCTGTCTCTGGATATCAATTTCTCCCATATAGACGATGCATTCTAGACCAAGCAAAGCACATGCTGTAGCGGTAGCAACGCCATGCTGTCCGGCTCCGGTTTCCGCAATAATCCTGGTTTTTCCAAGACGTTTCGCTAATAAAACCTGGCCAAGGGCATTATTGATCTTGTGAGCTCCGGTATGGTTGAGATCCTCCCGTTTGAGATAGATCTGAGTCTTGTATTTCTGACTTAAATTTTTAGCAAAATAGAGTGGAGTGGCCCGCCCAACATAGTTTTTCAGCAAATCCTGATACTCGGCCTGAAAATCTTCAGACTCTATGATTTCAAGATAGTTTTTTTGCAGTTCTTCTACATTAGGATAGAGCATTTCGGGGATAAAGGCTCCTCCAAACTCGCCGTAATATCCGTTTTCATCGGGGTTTTTATAATTCATTTTTTTATTCTTTAGTTATTAAATAAGCATTGTTTTGTGAACTCAGCCGGTTGAGCAGTTCTTTTCTTTCCTGCGAGGTATGAAAAACCAAAATATCATCATCTTCAGAATTCACCCAATCCGGACCGACACTTTCTTTGATCATTCTGGCTTTATCATGAAGAATTTCGATATCACATTTTTCATAAAAAGGACGCAGATCCGAATGGCAGAAACCAATGGTTTCCAGGTTTCTCTGTGTAACATTTTCTTTGAAATGTTTCACTAAAGCGGTTCCATACCCTTTCTTTTTATGAGCAGAAACAAGTCCTACGGCTTCTGCAAAGGAATAATCGGTGTCTGCTATTTGTAAGGTGAAATCAAAATTCACTCTCATAACGGCCAATATGCTTTCATCCGTATCCATCAGATAATGAAATTCCGAGTCTTTAAAAAAAGAGCGGAAGTAGGATGATTTCATGGTGTTCCATGCGGAAATATCCCAAAGTTCCAGGATGTGTTTTATTTCGGCTTCTGTTAAATCTTTCGTTTCTTTTACGTGATATTTCATGGGTTCAAACTATTAATAAATGTGAGATGGTAATCGTACTGCTGTTTGGTAATCAGCTTTTTATAATATAATAATTCTATTTTATGCATTAAGTCAATTAAGGTTGCTTTATCTATTTTCGACTGATACATGGTAATTGCAATTTCAAGATTATCAATTAAATAATAAGGATCGGAATCTTCGTACAGCAGAAAAATTTTAGAATAAATCAATCCCAGATCATACTTTACACTGGATTTTACATGGTTTTCCAAAAATTTATCTGAAATAATAACCAGATAATAACTGTTCCATAAACTGATTCTTTCAAAAAAATACTGGATATCACTTTCTTCAAAATCTTTAATAATACAAATGAAATCGGACAATAATCCACCTGCTTCCCAATGTTCTGTATTGCTGTCGTTCTGTGCTACAAAGTGGTACAGATTCTGGATTTTTTCATTCCCGAATTTAGGCGGAAATAATGTTTTATAAAATGTCTTCTTTAGCAAATGTATATTCATCCTTGTGTTTTTTATGTGTTATTTATTTTGTTGAAATTGTGTTTTAAATTTTTTTATGCGGTCAATATTTTTACTGCCGGGTTCTGTTTCAAATTTTGAATTGATATCCAAAGCGAAAGGCTGTTGCTTCAATGTTTTTACATCACAGATATTATCTTCAGAAATTCCGCCGCTTAGAAAGTAGGGCAGTGGAATCTCAAATTCATTCAGAATATTCCAGTCGAATTTTTGCCCTGTTCCGCCAAATGCTTTACTGTCTGTATCAAATAGGTAGTAGGTGACAGGTTGCGGGTTAGAGGAAAGAGTTTGTGCTATTTTATCTTTGTTATCAGCATCAATATTTCCTATTCTGATTACTTTAATGATTCCAACCTTAGGATTCAGTTTTTGTCTTAGTTCAGCAATAAAATCATTGCTTTCATCACCGTGAAGCTGTACAAAATTCAAATCTGCATGCTGAACAATCTTTACAATGATATCTGCTTCTTCATTGACAAAAACGCCCACTTTTCCCTGATGATCAATGGTTGAGATCTCTTCCAGACTCAGATGATTCAAAACATATCTCGGCGATTTTTCATAGAAGATAAAACCGAGAAAATCTGTTTTCATAGCAATCAATTCCTGAATCTGATCCGGTTTTGTAAGACCGCAGACTTTGAGTTGAGGTGGCAGGTTTGAGGTTGTAGGTTGCAGGTTCATTGTTATTGAGTTTAAATTTGAGAAGCGAATTCTTCAAAAGCTTTGGCCGGATCTGTATTTTTCATGAAATATTCGCCCATCAGGAAACCGTCGAATCCTTTTTCTTTTAAAAACTGAAAATCTTTAAGATTGTAAATACCGCTTTCTGCAACAGACAAAACGCCTTTTGGAAGCTGGTTTTTCAGCTGAACGGAATGCTGAAGATCAACTTTAAAATCTTTAAGGTTTCTGTTATTAATTCCTACCAAATCAATTTTTGAATTGAAATGCTTCAGTTCATCTTCTGTATGAATTTCCAGTAAAACCTCCAATTTCAGTTGGTGAGCTAATTCGGTAAATTCCTGTACCTGATCCGGTGAAAGGCATGATGCGATCAGCAGGACAACATCAGCACCGATGCTTTTAGCTTCGTAAAATTGGTATTCATCAATCATAAAATCTTTTCGCAGAATCGGAATATTGATGTCATTTCTTACACTGAGAATATCATTTAAATCTCCTCCGAAAAAATCATGATCAGTCAGGATAGAAATCCCGCTGGCTCCAGAATTTTCGTAAGCAGAAACTACTTCCAAAGGCTGTACATTATTATTGATGATCCCTTTTGAAGGTGATTGTCTTTTAAACTCAGCGATAATTCCGCTTTTATTTTTGATAGATTCTTTTAATGAATAGGTTGGCCTTCCAAAGAAAGAGGTGTCTTTTAACCTGTCAAGGGAAATGCGCAATTTTGCGGCAGCAATTTCCTCTTTTTTTCGTTCAATAATTTTATCAAGTATAGTCATTTTTTTGTGTCTGTAATGTAGTCAATAGTGAATTTTGCTTTGCAAGTGAATGGTGAATCTTATTGGATCAAAAGATTAAAACTATTCAATGCTTTTCCGCTTTGCAGACTTTCATCAGCCATGAGAAGACAGTTATCGTAGGTCCCGAATTTATGGGTGTTGTAAAGTGCGGCTGAAGCGTTGGCAAGAATTACTGAGTTCTGCTGTTCTGTACCTTTTCCTTCCAGAATATTCATAAATATTTTTGCCGTTTCCCGAATGGAGTTTCCTGCTTTAATATCTTCCAGCGTTACCGGATTGAAACCTAAATCTTCTGCAGAATAAATTTCTTCTCCGTTTTTGGTGATGATTTTGCTGTCGCCGGTAAGACTTATTTCATCATATCCGTCAAGACCATGTACCAGAATAAATTCACGTTCTTCCTTTTGAAGAAGATACTGATAAATTCTTGCAATTTCCAGATTATAAACTCCAATCATTGAATATCGGGGCTTTGCCGGATTGACCAAAGGACCCAAAAGATTAAAGAAGGTTCTTAATCCCAGCGATTTTCTTAATAATCCGACAGATTGCAGCGCAGGATGAAAATAAGGAGCGTGCAAAAAGCAGATGTTAGCCCTTTCAAGATCTTCATTCAATTGTTCTGAGCTGTTTTTAAACTGGTATCCCAGTTCTTCCAGTACATTGGAAGAGCCTGTAGTGGTAGAAGCACCGTAATTTCCATGTTTTATTACCTTCTGTCCGGCCCCGGCTACTACAAGACTGGCCAGAGTGGATATATTGATGGTATCTTTTCCGTCTCCTCCGGTTCCTACAATATCAATCGCATCACTGGCATCGATGTTTACAGGAACAGCCATCTGTAATAATGCTTCTCTGAAACCTTCCAGCTCTTTCAATGTGATATTCCGCATCAGAAAAACACTGATAAAAGCAGTCACTTCCGCAGCGTTGAATTTATTCTGTGCAATCTCAATCATGGTAGCCTTCGCTTCTGATTTTGAAAGCGTATTATGGTTGAACAGGTATTGAAGTATTTCTTTCATTTGTGGTATTTTTATGGTTGTTGAAGGACTTTCCAAAGTTTTCATGACAACAGAAAGTTTTTAATGATTACTTCTCCTTCCGGCGTTAAAATGCTTTCAGGGTGAAACTGTACTCCGTGTACATCATAGGTTTTGTGCTGCAAAGCCATGATCATTCCATCTTTATCTACAGCCGTAATTTCCAGTTCTTCCGGAAAATCTTCAGTATTGACTGCCCAGCTGTGGTATCTTCCTACTTCCAATCCTGAATGTAAATCCTTAAATAATTTGGTGTCTTCTTTCACCAGATCGGTAGTGGTAGCCACTCCGTGAAAGATTTCGGACAAATTGATCAGACTCCCTCCGAAAGCTTCAGCAATGGCCTGCTGTCCGAGACATACTCCAAGGATACTTTTTGAAGGAGCATATTCTTTAATAAGGTCTAATAAAATACCTGCTTCTTCAGGAATTCCGGGACCGGGAGAAAGGATGATTTTGTCGTATTTTTCAATCTCTTCAAGGGTAATTTCATCGTTTCTTACCACATCTACTCTTTGGTTCAGAATTCTTTCGATAATCTGAACAAGGTTATAGGTAAAGCTGTCGTAGTTGTCGAAAACGAGAACTTTAAGTGGCGTCTGCTGAGTGTTTATATTGCTGTTCATTGCTTTTTTTGTTAGATAGTTGCTGGTTGTTTTTTGTTGTTAGCAGGTGGGTTTATTTTTCAACTATTTTTTCTGCTTTTTCTACTGCTTTTTTCAGTGCATTCAGTTTGTTGTTGACTTCCTGTAATTCACTTTCAGGGACAGATTTTGCTACAAGACCGGCACCAGCCTGATAGAATAAGGTATTGTTTCTACTTAAGAAAGTTCTGATCATAATGGCCTGGTTGCAGGTTCCGTTCAGTCCGATGATTCCGATACAGCCGCCATAATAGCCGCGGGAATCCTTTTCATATTGATTGATCAGCTGAAGCGCTTTATGCTTGGGTGCACCACTCAGTGTTCCCTGGGGGAAAGTAGCGGAAACCATTTCCAGAGGATTGATGTCATCAGCAACATCTGCAGTCACCTCACTTACCATATGAATAACATGAGAGAACAGCTGGATTTCTTTAAGCTTGGTAACCGTTACATTTTTTCCGAGTTTTCCAAGATCATTTCTTGCCAGATCCACCAGCATAGTATGTTCTGCATTTTCTTTAGGATCGGCTTTCAGAACTTCAATAGCTTCAAGGTCAGCTTCAAAATTTCCTGTTCTTTTGGATGTTCCTGCAATCGGGTGAATAATGGCTTTATTGTTTTTGATGATTAACTGGCTTTCAGGACTCGATCCGAATAATTTGTAATTTCCGTAATCAAAATAGAATAAGTAAGGAGAAGGATTGATATTTCTCAAAGCACGATACACGTTGAACTCATCACCTTTGAATTTCTGCTCGAATCTTCTACTGAGAACCAGCTGGAAGACATCTCCGCGCATACAGTGTTTCTGAGCTGTTTTTACCAGTTCAATATATTCTTCATCTGTAATATTAGATGTTTCTTCGTTTATTTTCTCGAATGGGTAAACCGGAGTATTCTGATTTTTAATGAGATTTTCCAACAGATGGAATTCAGATTTTACGCCATCAATACAGTTTTCAATAATATACATTTCATCATTAAAATGATTGATAGCAATCACATATTGGTACAATCTATATCTTAAAACAGGAATCTCTACTTCCTTGCTTTGTGCTTTAAGGCTGATGTTTTCAAAAAACTGTACCGCTTCAAAACTTGTGTAGCCAAAAAGGCTCTGAGCCGTCTGCTCAATAGGATCACTGGTTTCTTCACATTTAAAAATCTGACGAAACTCTTCAAATACATCTGTAATATTCCGCTCCATAATAAATTGCTTTACGGGAGCAGAAGAAGGAAGTTTGATTTCATATTCGTTAAGATTTTTCACCTCAATTCCGGCAATGGCATTCACGGCGATGAAGGAAAAGTTATTATCAATACTTTTTGAATCTGAACTTTCCAGAAGAATTGTATCACGGAATTTATCCCTGATCTTAAGGTAAATATTCATGGGAGTATGAAGGTCTCCCAGTGTTTTTTTCGAAACGGTTTTTATCGTAATTGTTTTGGTCAACATTTTATTGTTTTTTGTGAGATTAAGGAATAAAAAAAGGCTTTAACGGTATCCGTCAAAGCCTATATATTGTTTTTTGATTATTTCTGCTGTAATTAACAACATGACAATACCTCCAGACCCGACGAAGAGTTTGAAAGCCACCACCAAATATTGTTGTTCATTTTAAACATAGGACAAATGTAGAAATTTTTTTTATACAA
Source organism: Chryseobacterium sp. CS3K3.1 (assembly GCF_059515165.1). Taxonomy (NCBI): domain Bacteria; kingdom Pseudomonadati; phylum Bacteroidota; class Flavobacteriia; order Flavobacteriales; family Weeksellaceae; genus Chryseobacterium; species Chryseobacterium sp. CS3K3.1. The sequence goes on from NZ_JCAKRV010000021.1 coordinate 59,920, forward strand.
AGACGAAAAAATTTCTGAAAATAAAAAAACTTAACATTGAAACCTCTTATTTAAGCTGTCTGAGTTCTTGTTTTAATACTTTGATTTTTTCTCTGTAAGTTTCATCATCATAGTCTTTTACATAATCTTCCAATGCAGCAATATATTCTTCAATGAATTGTTTATTTGCTCTGTCTGCTTCATATTTGATTCTTGCAGAATTCACAGGAGCCATTTTTTCATTTTGTAATACAATTTTTCCTTCCCTGGATTGATCATAAAGGATGACCATGTTTTTTTCATATCCTGGAATGTATTTTACAGGAATATCCTTATCACCCGGAATTCTGATTGAATTTCTGATAGGATAAATGGCTGCAGTAGTAGTGGAGAAAAAGGTAGTGGTATATTTTCCGTCCTGTTTCTTTACAATAGCTTCATAATCGTGGATGTACATGTCATTCAGAGTAGAATTGGTTTCTACATCAGAGGTGATAATAGCTGTGCTTTCTACTCCGTATTTGTTTAAAAACCATGCATTTAGAAACTGTCCTCCAAAACCATTCAATATAGCAAGTGGAATGATCGGAATCAAAAACCATGCTTTTTTGGTCAGATAGGAGAGCAATCCAAAGAATGCAAACAACAGAACCACAGTATAAAAACCATGATGACTGGTGAAAAACAGAATTTTTGAAATTAAAACCATGGATTAAAGATAACTATAATAATCATTTATTTAACCGCTGAGATCGCAAAGATGTTATTAAATGATTATTAAATGATCGCAAGGGCGTTTCACTTAGCAAAATACGCTGTCATTAGCTGAATGAAGATCTTTGCAAACAAAAAAATAAAGTTTTATCATCATTACCTTGCGAACCCAGCATTTGAGCTATTTATTGTACTGGCTCAGATAAAGGAATGTCCGGAGTTCCGCTGTAGAAAACAATCAGCGTTGCTCCGAGGTCTCCGGTTTTACCTCTGTGGCCGGTATTAACCATTTCAGGAAGCACCTGACCTTTTTTTATCCATTGCGTTTTTCCATCCTCTTTTCTTTCAATCTGAATTTCACCTTTTTCTACATACGCCGCATTGATGACGGGATGTTTATGCCAGCTCAGTGCCGAATTGGGAGGTACAGCAATTTTAAGAACCGAAATTTCCGGCTGAGTTGAGGGGTAAGCAGGATACGTAGTTCCGTCCCAGGATTTTGTGGTTTTTAAAAGCGTCACCGATTCAATTTTATCAGAATATTCTGATTGTGGTTCATTAGATGAATTATCACATGAAAAAAGGAGAGAAGTGAGTATAGCAAAGCAAGCTGTACCCAATACATGTTTTCTGGTCATACATTTTTAAATTAATACGTTGATTTTTGGCTCGGATCATCCGATATACAAAAATACTAACCTAATTTAGAATTCTCCCATGTTTGAATTATTTTTTTACCAGTTGTACAGATCCTGGTCTCAAAAATATTTCCTAAAGAAAACATTTGTCATAAGTTTAAAAGTTTATTTTTTATATTTTTGCTTCCAAATTAGAAAAAAATGAAAAAAGTATTAGCAATCGCATTTATCGGAGGTTTATTATTGGCAAGCTGCAAAAAGAAGCCAGATCACTCTTTACAGGATAGCAACACAATGCTTGAGGAACCGGAAGCAACTACAGTGGTAGATTCTACTGCTAAAACTGCTGCTCCAGCTGCTGCAACTCCGGCTGCCCCTGCCCCTGAAGCTGCTAAAACAGATTCTACAGCGAAGAAATAATGAAAAAAATACTTTTGGCAGGAACACTGGGTCTTATGATCATTTCCTGTTCTAAAAAAGAAAATACAGCAGAAGTGGCATCTTCTTCTGAAGCTACAGCTGTTTCAGAACCTGCTCAGTCTCATCTTTCCGGTGATCAGATCATGGAAACATTGGACTGCTCAGGCTGCCACTCTGTGAATGAGAGAATGATAGGACCTTCTTATCAGGAAATTGCAGGAAAGTACTCTGAAAAGGATACTGAACTGCTGGCTTCCAAAATTATAGAAGGCGGAAGTGGAGTATGGGGAAGTGTCCCTATGGCTGCTCATCCTCAGGTATCTAAAGAAGATGCCAAAAAAATGGTGGAATATATTTTAAGTCAGAAGAAATAAAATATGCCTGCTGAAAAATCCAGTCTGCACACAAGAAATCTGCATCGTAATCCCTACGATTTTGATCAGCTTATTTCTTGTGTGCCGGAACTGAAACACTATGTTTTTACGAATGCCTATCAGACGGCAACCATTAATTTCAGCATTTCACAGGCTGTAAAACTGCTCAACAAAGCCTTACTCTTACATTTCTACAACATTAAAGGCTGGGACATTCCTGACACCAATCTTTGTCCACCGATCCCGGGAAGGGCAGACTATGTACATTATATTGCCGATCTATTAGGTGAACCACTTAACAAAATTCCCACAGGACATTCTGTAAAAGGATTAGACATAGGAACAGGCGCGAATCTCGTGTATCCTTTAATCAGCTGCAAATCTTATGGCTGGACCATGCTGGGAACGGATATCAATCAGGATTCTTTAAAAAATGCTCAGCATATTCTGGATCAGAATGAAGATCTTTCCTCTGTTATTCAGCTAAAAATTCAGCCTGAGGCTGATCATATCTTTACCAATATCATCGGTGCGGAAGAAAGGTTTACTTTCACCATGTGCAATCCTCCTTTTCATGATTCCGAAGAATCTGCAATGAAGGGAAATATCAGGAAAACAAAAAATCTCCATCAATCAAAGAAAACAAAACCTCTTCTTAACTTCAGCGGTCAGCAGTCTGAACTTTGGTGTGAAGGTGGTGAACTCGCTTTTATTACTAAAATGATCAATGAAAGCACATTGTTTTCATCACAGGTTCTTTGGTTCACGTGTCTGGTTTCCAAAAAAGACAATCTCAATAAACTCAACAATCTTTTAAAGAAAGTAAATGCTGTAGAGGTGAAAACCATCGATATGGCTCAGGGACAAAAAGTAAGCAGAATGCTGGCGTGGACGTTTATTCCTCGAAAAGACAGGAAGACCTGGTTCATTTAAGGTTCAAGGTTTAAAGTTTATAGCACGATAGTGCACATCTCGAATCTCATTAACCCGTATCCTGAACCCCAATACCCCGCATCTTTACCACTTTTTAAAATTTCTTAAAAAAGCCATTGACGGTCATGTCAAAAATGCCTAAATTTGTACGCTTTTAGAAAAATAAGAAATGCAATTATCAGAACAAGAAATCATTAGAAGAGAAAAGCTGAATAAGCTTACTGAAATGGGGATTAATGCGTTCCCTGCGGATGAGTATATAATTACAGATACTACAGAATCTATAAAACAGGATTTTTCTGAAAGTAAACAGGTGAAGATCGCTGGTAGATTGATGTCCCGCAGAATTCAAGGAAAGGCTTCTTTTGCAGAATTGCAGGATTCTAAAGGAAAAATCCAGGTTTATTTTAACAGAGACGAGATCTGTCCGGGTGAAGATAAAGAACTCTATAATGAAGTTTACAAGCACCTTCTGGATATTGGAGATATTATCGGTATTGAGGGAGAATTGTTTACCACTCAGGTAGGAGAGAAGACGGTTTTAGTGAAAAACTTTACGCTTCTTACAAAGGCTTTACGCCCGCTGCCTCAGGCTAAAACTGATGAAAACGGAGTAGTACACGATGGTTTTACAGATCCTGAATTAAGATACAGACAGCGTTATGTAGATTTAACGGTAAACCCACAGATAAAAGAAATTTTCGTGAAAAGAACAAAATTGTTCAATGCCATGAGAACATTCTTTAATGATGCAGGATATTTTGAAGTGGAAACACCAATCCTACAGTCAATTCCTGGTGGAGCTGCAGCAAAACCGTTTATCACGCACCACAATGCATTAGATATTCCATTATATTTAAGAATTGCCAACGAATTATATCTGAAAAGACTGATCGTAGGTGGTTTTGACGGAGTATACGAGTTCTCTAAAAACTTCAGAAATGAAGGAATGGACAGAACGCACAATCCTGAGTTTACTGCTATGGAAATCTATGTAGCGTACAAAGATTACAACTGGATGATGGATTTCACTGAGAAATTACTGGAATTCTGTGCTATCCAGGTAAACGGAACTACAAAAGCTACATTCGGGGAACATGAAGTAGATTTCAAAGCTCCTTATCCAAGAGTTTCCATGACAGAAGCGATCCTGAAATTTACAGGTTTCGATATCACCGGAAAAACTGAGAAGGAATTATATGATTTCGCAAAATCTATCGGTATCGAAGTAAATGAGACGATGGGTAAAGGAAAATTAATCGATGAAATCTTCGGTGAGAAATGTGAAGGAAACTTCATTCAGCCGACTTTCATTACGGATTATCCGATCGAAATGTCTCCACTGACAAAGAAACACAGAAGCAAAGAAGGCTTAACAGAGCGTTTTGAATTAATGGTATGCGGTAAAGAAATCGCTAATGCATATTCAGAGCTTAATGATCCTATCGATCAGAGAGAACGTTTTGAAGCACAAATGGCGTTATCTGAAAGAGGAGATGATGAAGCTATGTTCATCGATCAGGACTTCTTAAGAGCATTGGAATACGGTATGCCGCCAACTTCAGGATTAGGTATCGGTATGGACAGATTAATCATGTTCTTAACGAATAATGCCTCAATCCAGGAAGTATTATTCTTCCCTCAGATGAGACCTGAAAAAGCAGTTCCACAAATTGAATTAGGAGAGGATGAAAAAGTAATCCTTGAAATCCTTAATTCCCAGGAAGAGCCGATGGCTTTGGCAGAAGTAAAAGAAAGAAGCCAGTTATCCGGTAAAAAATGGGATAAAGCTTCCAAGACTTTGACAAAAAATAATATTGTGAAAGTAGAGAAAATTGACGAAAATCTTTTGATGAAACTGGCTTAAGATTTTTCAGAAGATCTAAATATAATATAAAAGGTACAGAACTATGCTGTACCTTTTTCTTTTTTCCATTTCCGGAGCTGTGCCCTGAAGTTTTTAAAGGGAGCTACGGTATTGATATGAATCCATTTCCAAACCGGCCACTGGGCGGGAGTCGTTGCCCATTTTCTCCGTCCGGGAGTGAATAGTGTGTCATCACTAAGGTTTTCTATCCAGTTGATAATTTCATCCACGTGATTTCGAAGCAGTTCTCTTTGTTCTTGTAAAGTATGAGAACCATATTCATTATAAAAAGACTGGTACAATCCTCCCAGGTTATTCCATTTGTATTCAGGAGTGGGCGTTTTTACTTCAATTCCTTTGCTTTCATCAGATTCCCATTGTAAAAGGAGGTGAGTCCAACCCAATTGATAGGAAATATTTTGTGATGGAGTTTTATCAACTCCCGGCTGCAAAAGATCTTTGTCCTCTTCTTTGATATCATTAAATTCCTGATCATAGAGAAGATATCTTTTCTTTAGCTCTTCAATGAGTTCTGTTTTGTCTTTATAAGTCTGCATATATTTATTTTCTTAACTTACTGAAAGAAGCCATCAGATAAAATAAGAAAGGAAGAATAAATAGTGATCCCAGCATCAATGCCCATCCCAATGCAGCGATAGTTTTTTCAGGAGCCATATGTTCCAGTAATGAAAGATGCTGTCCGTTTCCTAATAAAATAATATCCGGATTATGCTGATACGTTGCCGCTACTAAAATCATCACCATCTGGAATCCTGCCAAAGCACGTACGGGAAGTAGTTTTTGACGGTTCATCGCTCTTAAAATAAGCAATAAAGCTATCGTAGCAAAAGCAATCGCCATAATACCCAAAGGTTTAGAAAATACCCACATCAAAAGAGGAATATCTGAAATATAAGCGGTCACAAATACCAAAATACCTGTAATTACCACGAAGATCATTGTCTGCTTGGATTTTCTGATCATTAACAAAAGATCGGCCTTATCACGGGTTTCTCTTAATGAAAAGATAGAAGCAAGATAAGCACAAAGGGCTACCGTAAATAAGCCCACAGAAACCCCAAACCAGTTCAACCAGCTGAATACATACAAATCCAGAAAACCTACAGCATCAGGATTGATAGAATGTGAAACCGTAGCAGCAGCTATTAATCCCAAAAAGAAAGGTGTTAAAAGGCTTGCGTAGTAGAAAATATGAGTGTATAAAACCTGCCAATTGTCTTTCACAGCATCATAATGCCTGAACGTAAAGGCTGTTCCTCTTGCAATAATTCCCAAAAGCATCAGTACTAAAGGAATATGAAGGTAGGTAGACATGGTGGTATAAATCTCAGGAAAACCAACGAAGAGAATTACAATCGCAATGATAAGCCACATGTGATTGGCTTCCCAAACAGGAGCAATAGATTCATACATAATCTCATGGGTTTTATGGCGGGCTTTTTTATTGGTGAACATTTCTACAATACCTGCTCCAAAGTCAGCTCCTCCCAGAATAATATAAAGACAGATGGATAGCCAGAGAAAACCTATTACAATGTAAATCATGATTTTTTGTTTTTATCGTTAAACTGAGCATCGGTAGGATCGTAAAGCTTCGGTACCATTTGAATCTGTCTCTTTAAAAGGAAAACAAGGATCAATGATAATGATACGAAAATAGCCGTGAAGAAATAGAATGAATACTGTATTCCCGGCATAGGAGTTACCGCATCTGCTGTCCTCATAATTCCATAAATAATCCAGGGCTGTCTTCCGACTTCTGTTACAGTCCATCCCGCTTCCAGAGCAATATATCCAAAAGGTGTTGCGATTAAAAAGGTTTTTAATAACCAGTTTTTATTCAGCCATTCTTTTTTGAAGAAGAAGGCATATAAATAGACAGCTCCGATAACAATCATCACCACACCGAAGAAAATCATAATCTGAAAAGCATAATGAACCACAGCAATCGGAGGCCATTCATCTCTAGGGAAATCCTTAAGACCTTTTACTTCAGAATTAAAATCATTACTCACCAGAAAACTCAAAACTTTTGGAATTTTTACTGCATATTTCACTTCTTCTTTTTCTTCATCAGGAATTCCTCCAATCACAAATGAAGCCCCTTTTTCAGTTTCAAAATGAGCTTCCATAGCTGCCAGTTTGATAGGTTGTCTTTCTGCCACCGATTTTGCAGCAACATCTCCACTTAAAGGTGCACCGAATGCTCCGATCAAGGCAAAACCTACGGCAATTCTAAAAGCTTTGGTATGGAATTCAATATTTCTTTTTCGCATAATCATAAAAGCGTGTACTCCTGCTACAGCAAATCCTGTTGCACAAAACGCAGCAACGGTCATATGAAGAGCCTGCGGAAACCATGCATCATTAAACATCGCTTTGATAGGATCTATATTAAGATACTGTCCATTGATATAATCGAAACCGGTAGGAGAGTTCATCCAGGAATTGGCCGCTACTACAAGAATTCCGGAAGCCAACCCGCTTACTCCTACAAGAAAACCACAGAACCAGTGAAACCATTTATTGAATCTTTCCCATCCATATAAAAAGAAACCAATGGCAATCGCTTCGATGAAAAAGGCCGTTCCTTCCAGAGAAAAAGGCATCCCGAAAATCGGACCTGCATGTTTCATAAACCCTGGCCATAGAAGCCCAAGTTCAAAAGAAAGCATCGTTCCTGAAACGGCTCCCGTTGCAAAAAGGATAGCCACCCCTTTGCTCCATGCTTTTGTCAGTCCTTTATATACCTCGTTATTGGTTTTCAGATATTTCCAATGGGCAAAAGCCATCAGAAAGGGCATCACCATACCCACACAGGAGAATATGATATGAAAGCCCAGAGAGAGTGCCATCTGAGCGCGTGCTGCGATAAAATCATCCATAAGTTCAACTTTTCAGTTAATAAATTTAAGCATAAATTATTGATGTTGAATATGATTTACAACAGTTGCTATCTCATCAATACATTTTAATTTTGTTTCTTTTACCGGCTTACCAATCCTTATGTTTTTCTAAAGAAAACTCCACATTTTTTTGACACTTTTTAACTTTCATACCTCGAAAAAAATCACGATATTTGTGAGTCTTTGCATATAGCAGGATTTTTAATTTTTAATATGAGTCAAAAACAATATACAGCTAGTAGTATTCAGGCATTGGAAGGAATGGAACACGTTCGTATGCGTCCTTCAATGTACATTGGTGATGTAGGAGTCAGAGGACTTCACCACTTGGTTTATGAAGTAGTAGATAACTCTATTGACGAGGCATTGGCAGGGTACTGCGACACGATCTTCGTTAGCATCAAGGAAGGAAACGGAATTGAGGTAAGTGATAACGGTAGAGGTATCCCGGTTGATTTCCACGAAAAAGAGCAGAAATCTGCCCTTGAAGTGGTAATGACAAAAATTGGAGCCGGAGGTAAGTTTGACAAAGACTCTTATAAGGTTTCAGGAGGTCTTCACGGAGTTGGGGTTTCGTGTGTGAATGCCCTTTCCAATGAGATGATCACTACGGTTTACAGAGACGGAAACGTTTACCAGCAGATTTATTCAAGAGGAAAAGCCCAGACAGGTGTTGAGGAGATTGGTCACAGCGAAAAAAGAGGTACCAAGCAGTTTTTCCAGCCGGATGATACCATCTTTACAGAACTAATTTATAATTACGATACATTAGCAAGCCGTTTAAGAGAGCTTTCTTATCTTAATAAAGGAATTACCATTACTTTAACGGATGAAAGAGAAAAACTGGAAGACGGATCTTTCCGTTCAGAAGTTTTTCATTCTGAAGGCGGATTAAAAGAATTCGTTGCTTATATTGATGGCAACCGTGAATCTATCATGGAGCATGTGATCTTCATGGAAGGTGAAAGAGACGATATTCCTGTAGAAGTAGCAATGCGTTACAACACTTCTTTCAACGAAAATCTTCACTCTTACGTCAACAACATCAACACTCATGAAGGAGGAACTCACCTTGCAGGTTTCAGACGTGCTTTGACGAGAACCCTTAAAAAATATGCTGATGATTTAGGAATTCCACAGAAAGAGAAAGTAGAAGTTACAGGAGATGATTTCCGTGAAGGATTAACAGCTGTAGTTTCTGTAAAAGTAATGGAACCTCAGTTTGAAGGACAGACTAAAACAAAATTAGGAAACTCTGAAGTTTCCGGGGCTGTAGATAAAATTGTAGGGGAAATGCTTACCAATTTCCTTGAAGAGAACCCAAATGAAGCGAAACAGATCGTTCAGAAGGTGGTTTTGGCTGCAAAAGCAAGACAGGCTGCAAAAAAAGCCCGTGAAATGGTTCAGAGAAAATCTCCGATGGGAGGTTCCGGTCTTCCAGGGAAATTATCAGACTGTTCATCAAAAGATCCGGCAGAATCTGAAATCTTCCTTGTAGAGGGAGATTCCGCAGGGGGTACGGCTAAGCAGGGAAGAGACAGACATTTCCAGGCTATCCTTCCGTTAAGAGGTAAAATTCTGAACGTAGAGAAATCTATGCTTCACAAAGTATATGATAATGAAGAGATCAGAAATATCTATACTGCTCTTGGGGTTTCTGTGGGAACTGAGGAAGACAGCAAAGCATTGAACCTGGCAAAATTAAGATACCACAAGATCGTAATTATGACCGATGCCGATATTGACGGATCTCACATTTCAACACTGATTCTTACTTTCTTCTTCAGATATATGAAGGAACTTATTGAGAATGGTTATATCTATATCGCTCAACCACCTTTATATCTTTTAAAGAAAGGAAACAAAAAAGTATATGCTTATAACGAAAAAGAGCGTGAGGAATTTACTTTAGAAATGTCTCCGGACGGAAAAGGAGTAGAGGTACAACGTTACAAAGGTCTTGGAGAGATGAACCCTGAACAGCTGTGGGAAACTACATTGAATCCTGAACACAGAATTCTGAAGCAGGTAACCATTGATAATGCAGTGGAAGCAGACAGTATTTTCTCAATGCTGATGGGAGATGAAGTTCCGCCAAGAAGAGAATTTATCGAGAAAAATGCGAAATATGCAAAAATTGATGCATAAACCTTTTTAAAAATATAATAAAAAAGCTTCTGATTATTTAGAAGCTTTTTTTATATTTGGATAAACCAAAAAAACAATAATATGTTAACTCTTTTACAAACAGACCCTTACAACGGAGCAGATGCGGCTTCTGGTGCAGTTGCTGCAGGATTAGGGATCGGAACAATGTTCTTCGGACTGATTTGCTATATATTCTATGGATATTGCATGTACAAAATTTTCCAGAAAGCAGGAAGACAAGATGCGTGGGCTGCCTTTATTCCTATTTACAACACTATTGTATTACTGGAAATTGTGAAAAAACCGATTTGGTGGATCATTCTTTTCTTTATTCCACTGGTAAACATTTATGCATGCTGGGTGGTATATGACAGACTTGCCAAAGGCTTTGCAAAAGATACACCTCTGTACACCATTCTCATTCTCCTTTTCGGGTTTATTTTTATTCCTGTATTGGGATTGGGAAGTGACCGTTTTGACAGTAAGCTGGTCCCGAATGATTAATAAATAGAAAGAAAAAAATTAAAAGACTTCAGCAATGAAGTCTTTTTTTATTGATCATCTATAAAGTTGTAGAATTAATTGTACTTCCCTTTATTATTAATTCTACAGTATTTGAATCATATGGATTGTAAATTATTATAAATTTGAGTGCAGACAATATGAAGTTTATCCCTTCATGTTACAGAATATATATTCTTATTTCAATATAGAATGAATATAAATATTCTGTTATAACTTTTCAGAAATAAGCAATGAAAAGTTGATAATGTGTTCATTACCTTATAGGTACATTAAAAACTGTACTTTTTAAGTATTAGGTTGAAGGCTTCACATGTTGAAGCCTTTTATATTTTTTTTAACAGTTATTAAGATTTTATTATTTTTGTATAATATTAATAACGATGATGAAAATATTAGTACTGGGGGCTTTATCTACCGCCTCATTATATTTCGCACAGAGCTATCCTGCCTCTGCCATTCCTGAGAATTTTGAAAAATATGATATTGATGAAAATTAATACTAAACTTACTGTAGCAGGGAGCTGTTTTATGTTTAATATATTTTTTGCACAGCGTAAATTCCTCTCTCCACCTGTTTTTGACGAAGCTGATCTGAAGAAATCTTATTCATTGATAGAAAATGACACTCCCGCTGAGATTCTCGACAATAGTACTCGATATCACATTACGAATGATAATTCTTTGGGAAAAGAATGCTATTCAAAAATTAAAATCTATGACAAAAAACGTTCAGAAGATATTATCCTTTTTTTAAACAAATTTGGAAAGCTATCTCTGAAAAAGAAATCAGGTAATTAGCTTGATAAAAAATAAACAAAATTTTAAAAATTTATTTACAATTAGCAGTAATGATGAAAATTTTAATTTTAGGGGCCTTATCTACTGCCTCATTCTATTTAGCACAGAGTTATCCAGCTTCTGCAATTCCTGAGAATTTAAAGAAAAACGCTAATCTGGTAGTCCGAAAAGATCTTACTACTGTGAATATTAATAAGATTGATGAAATAAAATATCAGATTAATACAGTAAAGACTGTTTTGAATAAAGATGGTGATGATAAAGCAGTTGCTTATATCCCTTATGATAAAGGAAACAGTATTTCTGATGTAAAAGTTACAATCTATAATGAATCAGGAAAGAAAGTAAAAAGTTATTCGAAATCAGATTTTGGTGATTTTGCCAATAACCGTCATGGAATTTTTTATTCTGATAGCAGAATTATGGTTTTTAATTATACGCCAACTGAATATCCCTATACGATAGATTTCTCTTATGAGATATCAGATAAAAATACCGTTTTTATTCCTGACTTTGTACCTTTCTATTCTACCAATACATCTTTGGAAGAAGCAGAGTTTAAAATTATCAATACATCCGGGATAGAACTTAGAACGAAAACTTATCCATCAAAGTTTAACTATGCATCAGTTACAGAAAGCAGCAGTATCAATGAAAAGATATATACATATAAGAACGTTCCTGCTATTGATGATATTGCTTTACTCCCGCAACCTGTCAAAATTTTGCCGAAAGTAAGCTTCTCTCTGGCGAAATTTAATCTGGCAGGAAAACAGGGTACTTTGACAAACTGGACAGATTTTGGTACATGGTATTATAATAACCTTGTAGAACCTGTAGCCGTTTCTACTCCGGTCATCAAAGCTGAAATTGCAGCTTTAAACTTACAAGGATCTGTGGAGGATAAAATAAAGACGATTTATCAATATATGCAGAATAAGACCAGATATATCTATGTGGGGCTGGGAATAGGTGGGTGGCTTCCAATGCTTCCAGAGGAAGTTGACAAAAAAGGATACGGAGACTGTAAAGGTCTTACCAATTATATGAAAACGCTTCTTGATGAAGCAGGAGTACCTTCTTATTATTGTGTGATTAATTCCGGAGCTTCTCAGATATCTTTTGATCCGGACTTTCCTAGAATGGGAGGAAATCATGCTATTTTAATGGTACCCACAGAAAAAGGTAATATCTGGCTTGAGAATACATCCCAGCAAATTGCATTCAACCATCTGGGTTTTAACACAACAGACCGAAATGTGCTTTCAGTTAAAAAAAATGGAATAGAACTGATCAATACTCCTGTATATTCTGCCGAGCAGAATAAAGAAAAGCAAATCCTGAAAATCAAGGTAGGAGAGGATAACAGTATTCAAGGTGAAGGAAACTTTCATTACACAGGATATCAATATGATTATAATTTAGTATTTACCGGTTTTAGCCCTAAAGAAAGAAATGATGCTGTGAAAAGATCTTTGGATATTTTAAACTTTGAAAAAGTAGAGATGAAAAACTTTGTCAATAATAGAGACAAAGCTTTTATAACCTATGACATTGATTTTAAAGCAATTCATTATGCGAAGAAAGTTGGGAACAGCTTAATATTCAGAGCGGTTCCTATATATAATGATGCAATCCATAAAACGGATGAAAGCCGAGAGCTTCCTTTTGAAATCGGGCAGTCTTATGAAGACGAATATGAAATCAGTTTCAGCCTTCCCAATGGATATAAAATAGAAGAGACTCCCGAAAATATTAACCTCAAATCTGAATATGGGTTCTATACTTTAAATTTTGTAAAGAATGGAGAAGAAATTATTGTGAAAAGAAAAATACAAATAAATAAAGGAGCCTATCCAAAAGAAAAATATAATGAATATGTAAACTTTATCAAGAAAACAATAAACATGGACAATTCAAAAATTTTAATTACAAAAGCATAATGATGAAAAAAATAGTATTATTACTGGTTTGCTCTGCAAACCTCGTAGTTATTAAAGCTCAAAAACATGAGTTTCTAGATGCTCCAAAATTTTCAGAAGCAGATTTATCCAAAGCTAAGTCTTTATTGGATGAAAATGCGCCAGCTGAAATTTTGTACAGATCCATACATTTCAGAGTAGACGCGACTACAGGTGATCTGCACAGAGAGTATATTTACAGAATAAAAATATACAAAAAAGATAATGCAGAAGACTTATTAAATGTAGAAGTTCCACTTTATACAGGAGTCAATGAACATGAGTCATTAAACAAATTCAAGGCCTATACTTATAATCTGGAAGGGGGAAAGGTGATGCCGGTAAAGGTTGAAAAAAGTTCCAAATATAAAAGTAAGGAAAATAAAAATACAACGGTTACCAAATTTGCTTTTCCCAATGTTAAAGACGGATCGGTATTGGAATACCAGTATGAAGTGATCACACCATTTGCGTTCCTTTATACAATTCCTGAAATAGTTATTGAGATGGATACTCCATCACTTTACACAGAATATGTTATGGATACTCCAGTGAGCATTTCCTATAATATTAATTATACAGGTGGCCTTACTCCTAAATATAACGAGGTCTCAGACAGGACATTGTATGGTGCCCAATATAGAACATACAGGTTCGGCTTTGAAAATGTGAAAGGTTTTAAAACAGAGAAGTTCGTAAGAAATAGCAGAAACTTCCGTACAAAAATCAGTGCTGAACTTCATTCCACCAATTTTGGAGAACTTAAACTGTATTCATCTTCCTGGGAACAGATCAGGAAAAGACTTTATGATAATAATGATTTTGGAGGTGAGCTTAAAAAAACAAAACTGGCTAAAGAAAATATGCCGGCGGGAATAGCTGATATGAAAACAGACCTTGAAAAAGCAAATGCCATATTCAGATATGTTCAGAAAACATTTACTTGGAATAAAGATAAAGGAATCTATACAGAAGAGGGAATCAAAAAAATGATTGAAACCAAAACTGGGAATGCAGCAGAAATGAATCTTTTCTTAGTAATGCTTCTTCGTGAAGTAAACATTAAAGCAGACCCATTAATTATTTCGACTGTAGAGAATGGCCTTATTAATATTGTATCTCCCAACGTCAGTAACACAAATTTTGTACTGGCAGCTGTAGAAACAGCAGGCGCTATTCAAACTTTTGATGCTACTTCAAAACAGTCTTCCATGAACGAACTTCCTTTAAGAGACTGGAATCAATTTGGTATTTTGCTTGGTAAGGATAAAGCAGTTCAACTTCAGATGGAAAATACTAAGCCGGGAAATACCTTCCTTACCGTAAATGCGAAAATTAATGAAGATGGCAGCGTTTTCGGTGCTTATTCTGACAGAGATACCGGTGTATTTGCAATGTATGTTAAGGATGATTATGATGAAAACCCTGAAAAATATAAAAAGCAGTATAAAGAAAATTTTTCAATGGATTTTATTGATATTGATTCTAAAGTATTGGAAAATGGTGAGTTTGAAAGTACTATGAAGTTTTCTTCAACGGACCTTATTGATAAAATAGGAAAAAAAATGATTCTTAATCCAATGTTGTTTTTAAGTAAAAGTTCCAATGAATTTGATCAGACTGAAGTCAGAAAATACCCCATCGATTTTGGATCACCTTCTACCAAAATAAAAAAAGTAACTCTTGAAATTCCGGAAGGATATGTGATTGAGGAAATGCCTAAAGAAAAAAAGATTGTTACAGAAGATAAAGAAATAGAATACACCTATTCTATCGTACAAAAAGGAAATAAGCTGGAGGTAACGACCACCACAAAAGTTAACAGTTCAGATTATCCGAAAGAGTATTATCCTGCATTTAAACAAATCTGGGGCGTCGCTTCAAAATTTGAAAACCAGGTAATCAGTCTTGTTAAAAAGTAATGGCTGACGTAATCTGAGTAAAAAAATATATTTTTTTCCAAAACCATTCATCTTTTGAATGGTTTTTGTATATATACTCAAAAAATAAATTATGAAAAATACGATTGCTGTTATAGCATTATCTTCTTTCCTGGCAGTTACGGCCTGTAAAAAAAATGAAAAGGCAGGGCAAGCAGAGAAAACAGAAAATAAAGCAACTGAAGAATTTGTAGTGGACTCTGTGAAAGTCAATGATTCTACAAAAATTACAGACTCCTTAAAAGTGAGCTACACATCAAAACTGTTGGTTTTCCCTTCTTTAAAAGATAAAAAACTACTGGACAGCATCTATTTCCAGAATGAAAAAATTAAAGACTTTTCCAAAGCCGGTCTTCAGGCTTATCTGGATAATGAAAAAAATAGTTATTTCAATTCTGTAAAAAATGATAATAAAGACTGGGCATCAGATGTTACGTATGCTCAAAACTGGTATTCAAGCTCACATATGAATCTTATTTCCAACACCAACGGTTATATGCATATCCAATATGTGGGAAGCGGATATGAAGGTGGAGCACATGATAATTACGGATTTTCCGAAAGGGTTTTTGATCTGAAAAACAGCAAAAAATTAGAATTGAAAGACATTACTTCAATGCCTAAAAATAAAATTGAAGCCATTCTGATGAAGAATATCGATAAAATGAATAGTGGTACGATGGATGGTGACGGAGAAGTGAAAAACTCAGAAATGCTTTTAGTGGATAAAATTCCGGCATCTGATAACTTTTATTTTGATGATAAAAACCTGTATTTTCACTACAGTCCTTATGAAATTGCTGCATTCGCTGCCGGAGATATTACCATTCCGGTTTCATGGGAAGACCTGAAAGGCACATTAAATGCAGAATTTAAAGAAAGAATGAAAATTAAGTAAATTAATGCTTCCAGTTCAGGAAGCATTTTTTAATTTTGCGGTAATGGACAAAGTAGCTTTTATTATCAATCCTTTTTCGGCCAAAAAAAACTATCAGCCGTTTTTGAACGAACTTAAAGCAAAGGTTAACAATCCTCTGTATTATGTGTCAGAATCTATTCCCGGGACAGATGAATTTATCCAGTCTCACTTCGGAAAGGTAGATATTTTTGTGGCAATAGGAGGGGATGGTACCATTTCTACAGTAGCCAGGAACCTTATTAATACAGAGAAAATTCTCGCCATTTTCCCGGCAGGTTCAGGAAACGGTTTTTCCAATGAAACACAATTCAGTAAAAATCTGGATGAACTTTTAGAAAAAATAAAAGCAAAAAATTCCAGGAAGATCGATACATTTACCGTGAACGACAGGCTTTCCATCAATGTTTCGGGAACAGGTTTTGACGGTAAAGTAGTTAAAGAGTTTGAAAAAACAAGCCGTGGATTCAAAAACTATATCAAAGTTTCTCTGAAAACCTTCTTCAATTACAAGCCGATCAAAGTAAAGTTTTTTGATGAGGAATATCAGCAGTATAACGGAAGATATCTGATGATGAACATTGCCAATACCCGGCAGTTTGGTAACAACGCCTATATTGCACCAAAAGCCAGTAAAAGTGACGGGCTGGTTGACATGGTTTTGGTGAAAAAGTTTCCTTTAACGTATTCTGCGCTCTTTGCTTTCAGGATGTTTACCAAAAGACTGAAAGATGATGAATATGTAACCTATCTTCCGGTTTCTGAAATATCATTTAAAGTCAATACCAAAAACTGGCATCTTGACGGTGAATTCAATAAGATAAAATCACCGATTCATGTTAAAGTACAGCCTTCAAGTTTGAACATTTTGATTTAAAGCCGGTTACTGGTGCGGGTTAATCTGTTTCAGGTTTACCAGTTGCTGGTTGTTTGGCTGCGAGTTCGGTTTATTTCGAGTTATGTTTTACAAACAACTTTGAACCTTGAATTCTATCCCTATTCCCAGCAGCCTAAAACATGCCATCTGCCACCTATCTACACTTCCAGTTTCTTTTCCACTTCAGACGGATGTTCCAGACAGTATTGAAGTTGCTTTTTATCAAGTTGTTTTTCCCAGTTGGCCACTACAACTGTAGCTACAGAATTTCCAATGACATTCGTTAATGCACGGCATTCACTCATGAACTTATCAATTCCAAGAATTAAAGTCATTCCTGCAATCGGAATTTCAGGAACTACGGCCAGCGTTGCTGCAAGCGTAACAAACCCGGCACCTGTAACACCAGCTGCGCCTTTTGAACTTAACATGGCTACCAAAAGAAGCATCAGTTGCTTTTCGAGGGGAAGATGAATATTTAATGCCTGTGCAATAAAGAGAGAGGCCAGCGTCATATAAATATTTGTTCCGTCAAGATTGAAAGAATATCCGGTAGGAACTACAAGGCCTACAATAGCCCGTGAGCAGCCGGCTTTTTCAAGTTTTTCCATAATTCCAGGAAGGGCAGACTCTGAAGAGCTTGTGCCCAGAACGAGAAGAAGCTCTTCCTTAAGATAAAAAAGAAGTTTGAAAATATTAAATCCGTTATACCATGCCACCGCTCCCAGTACCAGGACCACAAAAAGGATAGACGTGATATAAAAGGTCCCTACCAGGAATATAAGATTCAGTACAGAGTGAAGTCCATATTTTCCGATGGTAAAGGCCATAGCACCGAAAGCTCCTATCGGGGCAAGCTTCATGAGCATATGGACGATTTTAAATACCGGAGTCGACAGATCCTGTAGAAAATCAGTTACTTTCTGGCTCTTTTCTTTTGTTAAAACCAAAGCAACTCCCATTAAAATAGCCACCAGAAGAACCTGTAGGATATTATCACCCACCAGAGGGCTGAACAAGGTCTCCGGAATAATATTCATAATAAAACCCGTAAGAGTAGATTCATGAGCTTTTGCCTGGTATTGTGAAACATCACCCGAAAGGGTAGCAGGATCAATGTTCAAACCATGTCCCGGCTGCAGAATATTTCCTACCACTAATCCGATGATAAGAGCAAGGGTTGAAAAGGTAAAAAAATAGATCATTGCTTTGATTGCAATTCTGCCTACTTTTTTCAAATCGGTCATGTGGGCAATTCCTAAAGTAAGCGTAATAAAAATTACCGGAGCGATAATCATTTTTACCAATTTGATGAATCCATCCCCCAATGGTTTCATCTTTTCTCCCAATTCAGGGTAAAATTTCCCAAGAAGAATACCCGCAATGATGGCGATAATCACCTGGAAATAAAGCTGATTGTGTATTTTTTTTGCTTTCAAAGAACAGTCGTTTTGTTTTTTTAAGGGCGAAAATTAAGAAAATTTATCTGAAAACATGACAAAAGTCATTCAAAAGAATCTGTTGAGCTTATTTGATAGATTGATTAAAAAGTCAGGGCTTCATTCGAAGAATGAAGCCCTGACTCTATTTCTGTATATTAATATATAGTTTATTCCACTGCTACAGAATCATCTCCACGGCCGTCTGCCACAGCATGGATATTTCCGTTTTCATCAAGAACAATCATTTCTGTTTTTCCGATGTATTTCGTTTTTTCAATGACGTAATTCTTACTTTTCAGTTCAGAAATAGTACTTTCCGGAAAATTATTTTCAACCGTTATGGTTTCAGGAAGCCACTGGTGGTGGAATTTTGGTGCATTGACCGACATATTTGCATTGAGTTTAAAATCAACCACATTCACAATGGATTGGTATACTGAAGTCGGTATTGTAGTGCCTCCGGGAGTTCCCACAACCATAAAAGGTTTTCCATTCTTAAGAATAATCGTTGGCGTCATTGAAGAAAGCATTCTCTTGTTGGGCTGTATTGAATTGGCCTCTCCACCCACAGCTCCGAACATATTCGGGACTCCGGGTTTGATTGAAAAGTCATCCATCTCATTATTTAAAAAGAATCCTGCTCCCGTAACTAAAACTTTACTTCCGTAATATCCGTTAAGAGTCGTGGTTACAGAAGCTGCATTTCCATCCTTATCCAATACGGAAATATGCGTGGTCTGCATCGATTCTTTCGGTTGTGCTATGATTTTACCGACTTCTGCACTTGGTGTCGCTTTGTCAAAACTAAAGCTTTTCCATCTTCCTTTCAGATAATCATCAGAGATCAGGTAAGAGGTCTTGTCCTGAATAAAATCCGGGTCACCCATATATTCAGCCCTGTCTGCGAACGCTCTTCTTTCTGCTTCAGCCATAATCTGAACTGCTTTTGTTGAGTTCTGCTGATATTTTTCAAGGTTTTCAAAACTGGCCATTCTGAGCATCTGGGCAAGTAGTACTCCGCCGCTTGATGGTAAAGGCATGGTGACAACATCATTTCCTTTGTAATCAAATTCCAATGCTTTTCTCTCAGCAACTTTATAGTTTTTAAGATCTTCCAATGTGATGATTCCGTTCCCTCTTTTCATTTCAGCAACTAAAAGTTCAGCTGTTTTTCCTTCATAAAAACCTTTAGCTCCCTGTTTCTGGATCAGTTTCAAAGTTTCAGCTAAATCTTTTTGAACCAATAGATCTCCGGCTTTCCATGGGGTATCCTTCACGAAAATGATGGAAGATTTATTATGTTTCTGGAATTTTTCCCTTTGGTTATTCAGCATTTCTGCCTCTTTATCTGTGATGGCAAATCCTTTTTCAGCAAGATCAATGGCGGGCTGAATAATCTTTTCCATAGGAAGTTTACAGTATTTCAACGTAGCAAAAAAACCTGCTACGCTTCCCGGGATGCCTACTGCAAGTCTGCCGTTCTGGGATAAATCTGTATCTGCCTTTCCTTTTTTATCAATATACATGTCACGGGAAGCCTTTTTCGGAGCTGTTTCCCTGTAATCCAGTGTGAATTTTTCACCATTATTTTTTACACCTACCAGAAATCCTCCGCCACCGATGTTTCCGGCCTGCGGATACACAACAGCAAGGGCATATTGTGTTGCGGTAACAGCATCGTAGGCATTTCCGCCCATCTTTAAGATTTTGGCTCCTGCTTCACTGGCTAACGGATGTGCAGAGACTACAACACCTTTCTTTTTTACCTGTACTTCTTTGATAATATTGATGTCAGTAAATTGTGCCCAGCTGATCTGTGCAGCCAAAAGCATCGAAGCAATTAAAATCTTCTTCATATGATTGTTTTTTCTTACAACAAAATTATTGATTTTTTTGCGTAAATGGTTGTTTTTATTATGAATATGAAAATTATACTTTACTTTTTGTATTTGTTAATATTTTTTAAATTTTATTCTGTTTATGTGTTTATTTATTTAATTTCATTGTATAATATTTAATTAATTTGGATTTTTTATGATATTATTTTCATTTTTTAAAATTTGAATCATTACATTTGAAAAAAAAATACATGAAAAAAAATTACCAGAAAATTATCTTTTTGGGAACCTTGGTCTTTGTGTCAGCCAGCCTAAATGCACAAACGAAAGATTCTATAAAAGTAAAGGCAGTAGATGAAGTTAAAATTACTGTAGGATCCAGAAATAAAAGCCGAGTTGCAACCGATACACCCGTTCCTGTGGATGTTATCAATATTGGATCACAATCTGTACTAAGTCCGCAAACCGATCTTAATCAGATCTTAAACTATGCTGCGCCTTCTTTTACTTCCAATTCAACAACTGTAGCAGATGGTACAGATCATGTTGATCCAGCTCAATTGAGAGGGCTCGGGCCGGATCAGGTACTTGTTTTACTTAATGGAAAAAGAAGGCATACTTCATCACTGGTTAATATCAACGGTTCTCCGGGTAGAGGGTCTGTAGGGACCGATCTGAATGCTATTCCTGCTTTTGCTATTGAAAGGCTGGAAGTATTGAGGGACGGGGCTTCAGCACAATATGGCTCTGATGCAATTGCCGGAGTTATTAATGTGATCATGAAGAAGAATACCAATGCATTTAGCGCAGCAATTATGGGAGGTGGATTTAATTCGAAAGGAGCTAATGATCATACCGGAGGATGGGATGGAGAGAAATATCAGCTTGATCTTAATTACGGAACTAAAATTGGTAATAATGGGTTCGTCAATTTTACGGCAAGCTTTCTGAACAGAAATGATACCAGAAGAGCCAAGTCGGCGACAGGTGATATTTTTAATGCATATAATGCTATTGAGCAAAGGGCATTAGAAAATGGAGTGAATATTTCTGCTCTTTTCGGGAATATCAATAACACTCCCAATACGCAGCAAATCATAGATTATATACATCAGTATGCCCCAAATGTAAACTATTTTACTGCTGCACAGCAGGCTGATATTCAGTCGGCAAATACAATTACAGCCCTGCAGAATCTACTGAAGGGTGATGTAACTGAAAATGAACTTGCCTACAGAGGGTTAACAAGAGACGACTTTAATATGAGGGTGGGGCAGTCCAGGTTAGGATCCGGTCAGTTTTTTATGAACTCCGAATTTGATCTGTCCTCAACAGTCCGCGGATATGCTTTTGGAGGAATCTCCTACAGAGCAGGCAATGCGGCAGGGTTTTACAGAAGACCTAATCAAAACAGAACTTCAACGTCAATATATCCTAATGGTTTTTTACCGGAAATTGCTTCTGACGTTATAGATCTCTCTTTTGCAGCAGGATTTAAAGGAAAATTAGGAAATATTAATTATGATATCAGTAACACTTACGGAAGCAATACTTTTGACTATACAATAAAAAATACGGCCAATGCATCCATGCTGTATCCTGGTAAAAGAGAGTTTAATGCAGGAGGTTTGGGATTCTCTCAAAATACCATCAATGCAGATTTCGATACAAAGTTAGACTGGTTAAAAGGATTTAATATTGCCTTTGGAGGAGAAATGAGGTTTGAAAAATACAAAATAGAAAATGGTGAAGAAGCTTCATGGGCTCTTTATGATATTAACGGAAATATACAGACTCCAGGAATAGACCCTCGCTTGAAACCTACAGATTTTTTTGGAGTTTATACTCCCCCAAATCCTAATCTTCCAATTGGTCCAAATAATCCAGGGTCGATTACTAGTGTCAGGCCCGGAGGAGCTCAGGTATTCCCTGGTTTTCGTCCTGAAAATGCTTTAAATAAAGGAAGACATTCCGTAGCTGCTTATGTGGATACGGAGCTGGATGTTACCGATAAATGGTTGGTGAGTGCTGCTTTGAGGTATGAAAACTATTCAGACTTTGGTTCTACATTCAACTATAAGCTGGCAACAAGATATAAGCTGACGGATCATATCAATCTGCGGGCGGCACATTCCACAGGATTCAGAGCTCCTTCCTTACAGCAGATTTATTTTAATGCTACAGCGACACAGTTTGTGGGCGGAACAGCATATGAAGTAGGTACGTTTTCTAATGATTCTGATGTAGCACGTATTCTTGGAATTCCACAATTGAAACAGGAAGAGTCGGTGAGTTATTCTGCCGGTTTTACGGCTAAAATTCCACAGGCGAATCTTACATTCACAGTAGACGGTTATTACATTAAGATTAAAAACAGGGTGGTCTTAACAGATCAGTTTTCAAGACCGTCAGGAACCTATCCGGCGGGAAGTGATCTTGCTAAATTACAGACTGCCTTTGATAAAGCCAATGCAAATGCTGCCACTTTCTTCGCGAATGCGATTGACACTCAGACTAAGGGTATTGAAGGGGTGATTTCACACAAAGCAAGGTTTTCTCAGTCGGTAGCTTTGAATTCTGATTTTGCAGTTACGGTGTCAAAGACGAACAAGATAGGCGATATACATGGTTCTGATATTTTAATCAATGCCGGGCAGATCAACAGGTATTATTCGGAATCCAGCC
Source organism: Chryseobacterium sp. CS3K3.1 (assembly GCF_059515165.1). Lineage (NCBI taxonomy): Bacteria > Pseudomonadati > Bacteroidota > Flavobacteriia > Flavobacteriales > Weeksellaceae > Chryseobacterium > Chryseobacterium sp. CS3K3.1. The sequence continues at coordinate 82,902 of NZ_JCAKRV010000021.1, forward strand.
GTGTTTACCTTGAAGAAGCTATCCCGAGGTTCAAAGCTTCCCTGAATAATGCCCTTGAAATTAATAAATTCAGTGTGCTGCTAAGAAATGTTTATTTCGGAAAAGTTACCGACCCTAATACGATGGATGCTAACGGAGATGGAATTGTAAGCGGAGAAATCATTAACGGCCAGGCTGTCGCTACTGAACATCCGGTTTGGGGAGGAAAAATAATTACCGACCTGTCTTTCGGATATAATTTTAATAAAAACTTTAAACTGACAATCGGGGCGAATAATTTGTTTGACATTTATCCTGATAAAAACTACGGCCCGGCAACGGTAAAAACTCCTTCTCTGGATGCTTCCGGTAACCTTGTGTATGTCAATACATCTACTATCGATCTTTCTAATCAGAATCAGTTTGTATACTCGAGAAATGTTTCTCAGTTCGGAATGAACGGAAGATTTCTTTTTGCCAGAGTAAATCTTACTTTTTAATTACAAGCTTAGGGAATATAAAAAGGTGTACGAAAGTATACCTTTTTTATTATGGTTGACATGTTTTTTTTACTTTTGTACAATTCTAAAAAAAATCTGAAAAATGGAATCCTATACGGAAAGAATACTGATTACAGGTGCCTTGGGACAAATTGGTACCGAATTAACGAACAGACTTGTTGAAATCCACGGAGCGGAAAACGTAGTTGCCTCAGGATTGGACAGATGGCAGGAGGGAATTACCTCTGCCGGACACTATGAAAGAATGGATGTTACCAATACCCAATTGGTAAGACAGGTGATCAAAGATTACGATATTACGACAGTGTACCACCTTGCTTCGCTTTTATCCGGGACTTCGGAAAAGCAGCCAATTTTTGCGTGGAAGTTGAATCTTGAACCGCTGCTTCATTTTTGTGAAATGGCAAAAGAAGGACTTCTTAAAAAGATCTTCTGGCCAAGTTCAATCGCTGTATTTGGGAAAGGAATTCCAAAGCATGACGTAGGACAGGATGTAGTGCTGAACCCAACAACCGTTTACGGAATCTCCAAAATGGCAGGGGAGAAGTGGTGTGAGTACTATTTCGATAAATATGGTGTGGATGTAAGAAGTATCAGATATCCTGGATTGATTTCATGGAAGACTCCTGCGGGAGGTGGAACAACCGACTATGCTGTTGAGATTTTCTACAAAGCAATTGAAGACGGAAAGTATACAAGTTTCATTTCGGAGAATACAGGAATGCCGATGTTGTATATGGATGATGCTATCAATGCAACCTTGAAATTGATGGAAGCTCCTAAAGAAAGTTTAACGGTTCGTTCTTCTTATAATTTGGGCGGAATGTCATTTAATCCAAAAGAACTGGCGGAAGAAATCACAAAAGAAATTCCGGATTTTACAATCGATTATAACCCGGATTTCAGACAGGCAATTGCTGATTCATGGCCGGCATCCATTGACGATTCCGTAGCTAAAAAAGACTGGGGTCTGACGTATGATTTCGGAATTTCTGAAATGACAAAAGATATGATTAAGAATCTGAAGGTAAAATTAGCAAAGGATTAATAATATAAAGTAATACTTTAATTAAAAATATCTTTAACATCTGATTTTTAATATTTTATAGAATTTATATAAATTTTAATTTAAATGGTATTATTGACTTTTAACATCACTTGTATTGAAGCCGGAGTAAAAAACGGCTCTCAAATTTCTGATGAAGAGCGATTAAAAATCACTGAAGATAATACCAGAGCGATTCTGAGAATTTTAGATATTCATGATGTCAAATCAAGTTTTTTTGTAGAGGTTTCTCTTACTGAAAAACTTCATCATTTAATAAAAGCAATTTCATCCAAAGGGCATGAAATTGCTTTTTATAACAAAGGTTCAAATCCTGAAGAAATTGAAAATGCCAAGAAGAATATTCAGGATCTTCTGGAAAAACAAATCAGAGGAATCCGTCAGAAAGATGTAAAAGTTTCCCAGGAAATTTTGAAGATGATGGAATTCAATTATGTCTCCAATATTGATAATGCCAATATTCTTTTTCCTTTCAAAAGACTTAGAAGAGATACTGTAATTACAGAGGAAGACGGACTGAGCATTGTCCCGGAAAGTATCTCTCCGTACAGTCAGCTTCCCTATAATGATTTTGTATTTCAGATTCTGCCGATGAAGTACTATCAGAATATGGTGCTGGAAACTTTGCAGAATGAAGAATTTGTGCTGATCTACCTGAATACATGGCAGTTTACGGATTTCAAGAAATACCGTTTTGATATTCCTTTTTACCGAAGCTTATTTTCGGGCAAAAAAATGGAGGACAAATTAGATGCCCTCCTTACTTTTCTTAACGACAGGGAAATGGCCACTTCCCGTATGAAAGATTATATTTTTTAGGTTGCAGGTGATAGGTTGCAGGGAGTAGGGAAAGAATTCAAGGTTTAATGTTTTGTGTAGCATGTAACGAAATAAACGAACTCACAACCAAACAATTCGCTACTAATAACCCGCACTCCGAATCTCGCATCCCGAAGCCCGGACCTCTAGCTCAACTCAAAAAGCGTAATCTCCGGCAGTACACCTACTCTTCCCGGATATCCCAATACTCCGAATCCTCTGTTGACATACAGTAGTTTTCCTTCACTTTCGTATAGATCAGCCCATTTTGGGTATTTATATTGTACGGGTGACCATTTGACATTCTTAAGATCCAGCCCAAACTGCATCCCGTGCGTGTGTCCCGAAAGCGTCAGATGGATATTTGCAGGGTGTTTTTTTACCACATAATCAAAGTGGGTAGGATCGTGGCTCATTAAAATCTTAGTGGCAGATTCCGGTACGCCTTGTAAAGCATCTTCAATCTTTCCGAATTGTGGGAACGGCTTCAATCCCCAGTTATCAACCCCAAGAATATAGAGTTTTTCTCCGTTTTTTTCAATGACTCTGTGTTCATTTCTCAGCATGTCAAATCCGGCTTGCTTTTCATAACCAATCAATGTGTCAAGGTTTTCTTGTTTAGCTGCAGGCGATTCCCATGTTACATAATCTCCGTAGTCATGGTTGCCTAGGACGGCAAATTTACCGTCTTTAGCCTGGATTTTTGAAAATAAGGGAATAAAAGGTTTGAATTCATCAGCAACGTTATTCACCATATCTCCGGTAAATAATACCAGATCCGGCTTCTGCTCATTAATCAGCTCAATGGCATGCTCTAATTTGCCGGGGTCAGAGAAACTTCCGCTGTGAACATCTGAAATCTGGATGATTTTATAGCCTTTAAAGCTTTTCGGAAGGTTGGCGAAATTCACTCTTACCCTTCTCACCTTATGTCTGTATTTTCCAAATGTAATCCCGTCTATGAAAAGAGCGGAAAGAACGCCGCTCATTCCCAATCCAACCAGGCTCAGGAACTTTCTTCTTTCCGGGAAGAAATTTTCCGATGGCTTGGCGAAACCAATCAGGTAACCGCCCGTTCGGACAATATCATCAATCAATAAAAATAAAACGATAAAGATCTTTGGAAGGATGAAGATTAAAAATAACGAAATCATGATCTGAGCTCTTACCATACTTCTGTCTGATCTTTGGTAGTGGGTAACTTCATACGCGAAAATTCCATACACAACTAAAGATATGACCCAGTATCCGATTCTGATCCAGAAATTATCGGTAAGTGTTTTGACGGCCTGATAAATGTACACTTCCAGAAAAAGGAAGATTGCAGCAATGATTAAAAAATTCTTTTGCATGTTCTGATCAAAAAAAAGCACAAAGAATAAACTTCCCTGTGCTTTTATATTTTTAATGGTTTAAATATTACTTTTTGGGAAATCTATAAACGATAGCATTGATGTTCATTCCGGCACCTACCGAAGTCATCACAATGTTACCATTATCTTTAAACGATTGACCCTCCATTTTTCCTTTAATTATTAAATCATACATAGTAGGAATTGTTGCCACGGAAGTGTTTCCGAAATCCTGAATAGTCATAGGAGAGATGGCATGATCATATTCTTTCACATCATAAAGCTTATGAAGTCTTTCAATCATTGCATAATCCATTTTAGCATTGGCCTGGTGAATTAAGATTTTGTCTATATCTTCAATAGAAAGACCGGCATCAGTAATGGTATCCTTGATGGCAACCGGTACATTTTTTAGAGCGTATTCGTAGATTTTTCTTCCTAACATTCTTACATACAGACGCCTCTGATCTACTTCTTTATTGATGGAAGGAGCGTTTTCAAGATAGTTTAATTCCGGTCCGTTATCACAAATTGTGTTGTGGGCAATAATTCCAACATTCTCTTCATCCGTAGCTTTTACCACTACAGCTCCTGCACCGTCTGCAAAGATCATTCTGTTTCTGTCATGCGGATCTGTTACTCTGCTTAAAGTTTCTCCTCCGATAACAAGAATGGTTTTGGCTACTTTAGCTTTAATAAGGTTATCCGCCAAAATCATTGCTTCTACCCATCCCGGGCATCCGAAAAGCATATCGTAGGTTACGCATTTTCTGTTTTTGATTCCCAGTTTGTTCTTCACTCTCGCTGCCATTGTAGGCATAAAATCAGCATATCCGTGTTCAGTAACTTCCCCGAAATTGCTTGCATAAATAATATAATCCAGGTCTTCGCCGTCTACTTTTGCGTCCTCAAGGGCAATTTTTGCAGCTTCATAACCGATTTGTGAGTTGGAAAGATCATCCTCAATGAATCTCCTGTTTTCGATTTCTGTAATCTCTACAAATTTCGCAATGGTCTCTTCCACAGGCTTTTCAATCTTTACCCCGTCTTCAGTGTAAAACTCGGAATTCATGAAGTAATCTCTACCAATAACTCTGTTCGGAATATAACATCCAGAGCCAATAATGATCGTATTCGGCATTCGTTTATATGATTTTTTTAAAGATGCAAAGTTAATAATTAATATTAATAACGGAGAATTAAAAATATTATTAAATTTGCAAAAATTGTACTTTACAATCTATGAAAAACAACTCGTCCTTAAAAGGCTTACTTATTGCAGCTGTGGCGTTTATCGTTGCCTTTGGGATCTACTTCCTTTTTTTAGCCAAGAAGAATTATTATGTTGTAGATAATCCTACCCCGAATACGTATTATTTTAAGATCAATAACGGATCTGAAGGAATTATTTCTGCGGGGCAGTATGTGCATGTGGATTTGAATAAAGGGAAAAACTCTATTCAGGTTTTTGATCAGAACAAGAAAATGCTTTACGATTCAGCATTTGAAGTGAATAAACTTCGCGGTCTGATTAATATTACCCATCAGGATTATTACGTAAATGATCAGTATTACGGATATAATCTTAAAAAGGATTCGTTGCTGGCTAACCTTGATAAAACTGTTATTGACGGAAAGGATTATTACGGAGGAGCAAGACGCTTCAATAAGCTTTACACAGAAGATTTTTATTACAATGTAGATGAAGACTATGACAAAGTGATCAAAAACATCCAGAAAGTGGAATCACGATCCAAAATCTTCAGAAAGCAGGATTACCTAAATTATTACAAAGAATATTACAAGTTTTAAGTTTTGACAAAAGATATCACCAAAGTTACTCCCTACAATTCAGAGGCTACCAAAAAAAGCCAGGTAGAGGATATGTTCGACAACATTGCACCGAAGTATGACCTTCTGAACCATGTTTTATCCATGAAAATTGACGTTTTATGGAGAAATAAACTGGTAAAATGGATGAAAAATGATAATCCGCAGGAAGTGCTGGATGTGGCTACAGGAACAGGAGATCTGGCAATTACTATTGAAAAAGGAACCGGTTCTAAAGTAGTTGGATTAGATTTATCACAACAAATGCTGAATGTTGGCGTTATTAAAATAAAAAAACTTAAATTAGACGGCAAAATTTCCATGCAAAAAGGAGATGCAGAAAATTTACCCTTCGAGGACAATAGATTTGATGCTGTTTCCGTTGCATTTGGAGTAAGGAATTTTGAAAACCTTACCAAAGGTTTGGCAGAGTTAAGAAGAGTAGTTAAAGATAACAAAAGTGTTTATATACTGGAGTTTTCAAAGGTTGAGGGTTTCATGGGACCATTTTATATGTTTTATTTCAAAAATATATTGCCTGCCATCGGCAGATTGGTTTCTAAGGATAATAGGGCGTACACATACCTTCCGGATTCTGTAAATGCTTTTCCTTTCGGGGAGAAGATGAAGCAAATTCTTTTAGATACGGGATTTAAGAAAGTTGAATATAAAAAATTAAGTTTAGGTATAGCCACAATTTATAAAGCAACAAAGTAACCTATGAATAAATTTCTATTAAAAGCACTGGTTTTAACCTCAGTAAATGTTGCCGTTTTTGCAAACGCGCAATTCAGAACCCGAAACAGAATGGACAAGTTGGAAGATTTCGACGAACAGAAATTCAGTTGGGGGTTTTATTTGAACGGGAACAGACTGGATTACCGCATTGTTTTACATCCGAAATACGGGATGAATGATAATGAAAACCTTGTTACCTCTAAGGAAAGCTATAGTTTCGGTGCCGGGCTTATTGCAAAATGGAGACTGAATGACTATCTTGACGTGAGAATAGAACCAGGTTTACAGTTTGCACAAAGACAGTTGACTTTTAATACTCAATCCAATGACATATATGCAGGAGGATCTTTAACGAATGATCCTTTTATGCCATTCCCTTTACAGGAAAAGGATAAAGTAAGAGAAATTAAATCTACGTTGATCGATATTCCGGTACTTTTGGAGCTTCACGGCCAGAGATGGTACAATTCAAGACCTTATGTTGCAGCAGGGGTGAATTACGTTGTAAACCTTCAGTCTAACGCTACTTCTACAGACGACAACATGCAGGGAATCTACAGATCTACTACGCACAACTTTGCATGGTCTGCAGAAATGGGAATCCAGTTTTATTTCAACAAATTTAAACTGACTCCTGCCGTAAGAGGAACATTCTTCATGAACAATGAAAAAGTGGCGGATAACGCTACTACACCTCCTTACTGGTCATCTGCAATCTCTACATTGCAGACAAGAGCAGTAATGTTCGTTCTGAAATTTGAATAAAAAATATTTCAATGAAAAATACACAGGAGGTGCGCTGGCACCTCCTTTTTTATTGTTATATCAAAATATAGAGTGTTTTATTTTTGTTAGTGTTATTATTTTTTTATTTTTGCTTTTAGTTAGAATATACAAACCTGAAATGCTTCAAGATTTAGAAAACAATTTTTCAGAATTAGAGAGAAAGATTTCGACTCTGCAAAAGAACTATAAAAATCTTACGGAAAATTTAAAAGAATTAAGTATTGAGCATGAAGAGTTGAAGAAGAAATATGATGAGGAAAGAAGAAAGAATCAGGTATTAGCAGAAGAACAAAAAAATATAAAACTTTATTCAGCAATATCAGGAAATCCTGAACACAATAGGTTAATGAAAAACCATATCAACAGATTGGTAAAAGAAATTGATTTCTGTATTGCTCAGCTTCAAAACAGTGGATTATAATGGAGATAAGGAGAATAACCGTCAACATTGCAGGAAGAGTGTATCCGCTGAACGTACCGGCAGCAGAGGAAGAAACTTTGCGTAAAGTAGGGAAGCAGATCGAGAATATGATTAAAGATTTTGAACAAAACTTCGATGTAAGAGATAAACAGGATGCTTTGGCAATGTGTGCCCTTAAACTGGGAACCAATGCGGAAGTAGTATCTCTGAACTACGAAAAAAATATTAATTCTACCAACGAAAGGTTAAAGCAGATTAATCAGTCGTTGAATGAAATCGGGAAATAGATTTTTTTTCCTGAAAATTACTGCCTACAATAATTCTAACACATTAAAGGTAAACTCAACGCTAAACAATTACCGAACAAATGTCCATTGAATGGCGTGCCGGACTTCCGGATTACAGACAGTGGAAATCAGTTCAAATCGTGTTGATTAGGAGTTTACTCTCAATCTCTGGATTATTGTGGGCTTTTTTTATTGAACAAGGATATGAATACAATTAAAACTCAATATAAATTATGATAGAAGTTATAGTCGGTGTTGTTTGTTTGGTAATCGGAGCTGTCGTGGGAATGTTTTTTTCCAGAAGTTCTCTGAATACTAAAGCAAAATTCATCATAGATGATGCCAAGAAAAATGCCGAAAACCTTATAGAAAAAGCTAATGTACAGGCTGAATCCATAAAGAAAGAAAAGAATCTTCAGGCTAAAGAAAAATTCCTGGAACTGAAATCACAGCATGACGCTGATATTCAGTCCCGCGAAAAGAAAATGCAGGAAGTTGAGAAAAGAATCAAAGACAAGGAACACAAGCTGAATGACGAGCTTAGCAAGACTGGGAAGCTTGAAAAAGATCTAGACAGACAGATTGCAGATTATGCCAAGAAGAACGAGATTCTGGATAGAAAACAGCAGGAATTAGATACGGCTACTGCCAAAAAAGTAGAAATACTTGAAAAAATCTCTAATTACACCGCTGAGGAAGCTAAAGCAGAATTGGTAGAAACCATGAGAGCAGAGGCCAAAACAAGAGCACAGGCACATGTTCAGAGCATCATGGAAGAGGCTCAGATGAATGCTAAAAACGAAGCGAGAAAGATCGTTATCCAGACAATCCAGAGAATCGGAACGGAGCAGGCAATCGAAAATTCAGTATCCGTTTTCAACATCGAATCTGATGAAGTAAAAGGTAGAATTATCGGTAGGGAAGGTAGAAATATCCGTGCTTTGGAAGCTGTAACCGGAGTAGAAATTATCGTTGATGATACTCCTGAAGCTATTCTTCTTTCATGCTTTGATCCGGTAAGAAGAGAAATTGCAAGACTATCCCTTCATAGATTGGTAACCGATGGTAGAATTCACCCGGCAAGAATTGAAGAAGTGGTAGAAAAAACAAGAAAACAGATTGAGGAGGAAATCATTGAAGTAGGGAAGAGAACCATCATTGATTTAGGAATCCACGGATTACACCCTGAACTGATCAAAATCGTAGGTAGAATGAAATACCGTTCTTCTTACGGACAAAACTTACTACAGCACTCGAGAGAAGTAGCCAACATTGCTGCAACGATGGCTGCTGAATTAGGATTAAACGTAAAATTAGCAAAAAGAGCAGGTCTTTTACACGATATCGGTAAAGTTCCTGAGCAGGAATCAGAATTACCACACGCCCTTTTAGGTATGCAGTGGGCTGAGAAATACGGTGAAAACCCTGAAGTAGTAAATGCTATCGGAGCTCACCACGACGAAATTGAAATGAAATCGTTATTATCTCCGATCATTCAGGTTGCCGATGCGATCTCAGGAGCAAGACCGGGAGCAAGAAGACAGGTATTGGAGTCTTACATCCAGAGATTAAAAGATCTTGAATCTGCAGCATTAAGCTTCGATGGAGTATCCAGTGCTTATGCTATCCAGGCGGGTAGAGAACTGAGAGTAATGGTAGAGAGCGGAAAAGTAAATGACGAAGTAGCGTCTCAGCTTTCTTACGATATCTCTGAGAAAATCCAGAATGAACTGACTTATCCTGGGCAGGTAAAAGTAACAGTAATCAGAGAAACGAGAGCTGTCAATATTGCCAGATAATAATCAGAAAAAGATATTTGATAAAAACCTTTCAAGAAATTGAAAGGTTTTTTATTTTTATCAAAACTTAAAAATGCAAGAACTGTCCCTGTCTTCAAAACTGAAGTACATTTTCTCTATTCCCGTTATTATTTCTGCCCTTGGCTATTTTGTAGATATCTATGACCTCCTTTTGTTTGGTATCGTTAGAATACCCAGTTTAAAAGCTTTAGGGCTTAATCCGGATGCGGACGGAACTTTTATTCTGAACTGTCAGATGGTAGGCCTTCTTATCGGAGGGGTGTTCTGGGGAATTTTTGGAGATAAGAAAGGAAGGCTTTCCGTACTTTTTGGATCCATATTAGTGTATTCTTTAGCCAATATTGCCTGTGGTTTTCTGCCTTATTTTCCAAAAGAGCATTTGGTATACCAATATGCTGGCTTAAGGTTTATTGCAGGTATCGGACTTGCCGGAGAGCTTGGAGCCGGAATTACACTGGTTTCTGAAAGTCTGCCGAAGAGTTTAAGAGCCATCGGGACCTCGGTTGTTGCCGGTTTTGGATTAATGGGTGCCGTTGTAGCTCAGCTGACTGTAGAGCTAGCCGGAGGATGGAATATTTCTTACATTATCGGTGGGATAATGGGAATTATGTTATTGATACTGAGAATAAGCGTATCGGAATCCGGAATTTATAAGAATCTTGAGCATAAAAACATCTCAAAAGGAAACTTTCTCTCCTTTTTTACCAATAAAGACAGACTGATAAGATATTTAAAATGCATTGCAGTGGGACTACCTACCTGGTATTGTATAGGGATTCTGGCTGTTTTAGCCAATCAGTTTGCCCCTGAATTGGGCATAAAGGATATCAACCCCGGAAAAGCCATCATGTGGGCTTATGTAGGTATTTCTGTCGGTGACCTGTTGAGTGGTTTTATTTCCCATGCTTTAAAATCACGTAAAATGGCCATCTTTTATATGCTGATCTTTACGCTGATCGGGGTGGCAATTATGTTATTCGGGAATACCAACACGGAAACCAGATATTACCTGTTTTGTGTATGGCTGGGATTTGGAACAGGATATTGGGCTATGTTTGTAACGTTGGCAGCAGAACAGTTCGGAACGAATATCAGAAATACGGCAACAACTACCGTTCCTAACATGGTAAGAGGTCTGGTACCGGTAATGATATTTGCTTTTGATGCTCTTAAAGGACATTTCCCGGTTGTGGAAAGTGCTGCCATAGTAGGAGTGGTGGTATTCGGGCTGGCATTTTATTCTTCACTTACCATTTCAGAAACCCATGACAGAGATCTTGAATTTACGGAATAATTTAACTTGTTTAATAAATAACATAGTGCTATTCCTTATTTTGAACATAATAATAGGGTTATTATCAATAAATTATTCAATTTTACATTAATTTTTGTTGCGAGTATTTAATATTTGTTTAACTTTGAAAGGTAACTAAAACTATATTTTTAATCAAACTAAATCTCATGAACATTATGAAAAACGCTAAAAAATTAAGAAAACAGGATCTGAAAAACATTACCGGAGGAATAAGCGGAAACCCTGATTTATCACTTTGCGGATGCAGCTGCTCAGGAGCAGTAACCGGACCTTGGTATTGTGTACAATATATTGGCTGTCCACAGGTTTATACTTGCGGAGAGATCTAAGAAATTATTTCAATTAGAAATAAACATTTCCACATTTAATATGCAGAACCCTTTTGATTTCAAAAGGGTTCTGCTCTTTTTAATGGATAATGTAAAGAAGGCTGCCGATGCTTATCGTTACCCATAGGATAATTGCCATTACCAAAGGTTTTAATCCGATTGATTTTAGTGTTTGAACAGAAAGGGTAGAACCAATCAAAAATAAAGTCAGATTCAGACCGGATTTTGCCAGAACGGTAATTGAAGTACTGAAACGGTCAAGAAAGGGAAAATAAGTATTCAAAAGGATTGCTACAATGAAATATCCAATAAACCAGGGAATCTTTATTTTGGAATCTTTACTTTTAAAAATAAACATGGTAATCAGTGAAACAGGAATAATCCATAAAGCACGAGCCAGTTTTACTGTGGTGGCTATTTTCAAAGCTTCATCTCCATATTTACTGGCAGCACCCACTACAGAACTCGTATCGTGAATTCCCACTGCACACCAAAGCCCAAACTGCTCCTGTGAAAGATTCAGCAGGTGTCCTATTGCAGGGTATACAAACAAGGCAGCCGAATTTAATGTAAAAACAATAGCCAGTGCAAGAGAAATTTGTTTTGTATTAGGTTTAATGATGGGAGAAACAGCAGCAATAGCACTCCCGCCACAAATAGCAGTTCCTGCGGAGAGAAGATAAGATAAAGGTCTTTCCAGTTTAAATAATTTTCCCAGAAAATATCCTAAAACCATAACGGTGACAATACTTACAACAGTCAGCATCAAGCCTGTTTTTCCGGCATGAAGCGCTTCATCAAGCTTCAGCCCGAATCCAAGACCTACAATTGAAATCTGCAGCAGTAAATGAATATATTGATGAAGGTGTTTTTCAAAAGGATTTCCGATAAAGACAACCAGGAAAAAACCCAGCGCCAGGGCGATTGGAGAAGATATAAAGGGGGTAAGGCATAATACAGCCAAAACAATAAAAAATACTTTCCTTGTTATTTCATTTTGAATGAAATCTTTCATAATGCGAACTTTTAAAATGAGTATCAAAAGTCCGGAAAATAGTATTACAAAGTAAATCGTATTTTGTTATATCCGATAACTAAAAGTTATACCTTTGCTTATTGCTTATTGCTTATTGCTTATTGCTTATTGCTTATTGCTTATTGCTTATTGCTTATTGCTTATTGCTTATTGCTTATTGCTTATTGCTTATTGCTTATTGCTTATTGCTTATTGCTTATCGCTTATTCTGCAAACCTCAAAAAAAGTTTGATCAGTTCAGATTGTTCTCCTTTGGGAAGGATAAAATGAAAATCTCTTTCGATACTGAAATTTTTAATATCAATCACTGTAAGGATGTTGTTTTTTAGCTCGTTAAGGATAGTGCTGATAGAAAGAAACGCCATACATTCCGAGTGTAGAAGGTAATTTTTAATACTTTCACTGCTTCCCAGCTGTATGACAGTATTCAATTCATGGATATTAATTTCCTTTTCTTTAAGCCTGTTTTGGATAAATTCCAGCGTCCCGGAACCCTGTTCCCTGAAGATAAAATCCAGCTGATAAAGATCTTTTAAGCTTAATGTTTTATGGGCAAGAGGATGATCTGACTTTGCGGCCAGTACAATCTCATCGGGCTTAAACGTTTTATATTCAAAATAAGAAGACTGTGATTCTCCTTCAATAATGCCCAGATCAATTTTCTCCTCTTTTAAAAGGGTTGAGATGGTTTCTGTATTTCCTGTCAGCAATTCAATCTTAATATCTTTATAATACGAATTGAATTTGGCTAAAATCTCCGGTAAAATATACTGTGCAACGGTTGTACTCGCCCCGATAATCAATTTTCCCTTATGCTGCTGACTGATCTGGCTGATCTCAAATTCCATGTCACGGTAGATGTTTCTGATCTTTTCGGCATGTTCAAACAAAATTTTTCCGCTTTGAGTCAGTTGGATAGAAGTTCCTTTACGGTCAAATAGCTTAGCACCTATCTGAGTTTCAATCTCTTTAATATGCTTGGTAACAGCGGGTTGGGAAATGTGAAGCTCCTCTGAAGCCTTCGTGAAACTTAATCGGGTAGCCACCGTATGGAAAACTTTTAATCTGTAATCGAACATGGGGGTAAAATTACGAATTATAGTTGGAAATGGTGAAGAGAGTTTGAGAGTTTGAGAGTGGAGGGTAATGAGATGCGAGTTGCGAGTTTCAGGGTTTCGGGTTTCGGGATTTTGGGTTCAAGATGTTATAAGTGAAGAAGAACAAAGAACCATTAAAAACCAGCATCCAGCAACAAAATAAACAAATAACTGTGACCTCGCACCTCGCACCTCGCATCCCGTAACTCATAATCCGCACCCCGAATCTCGAAACCCCTTATAAAAAATCCGAAACAGACTTGTCCTGCTGACTTTCAAATCTTCTGTTTTTTGCCTCTCCAATCTTTTGTTTTGTATAAATACTGTTATGACCGGAAAGAAGATAAGAAACGACACACGCAATAGCTACATAAACACCGCATTCTGCCCCGAATAATTCAATTCCCATCAGCATACAGGCTAGAGGAGTGTTGGTAGCTCCTGCAAATACGGCTACAAACCCCATTCCTGCTAATAATCCGAAGGGTAAAGGAATGAATAGTGACAGAGCACTGCCTAAGGTAGCACCAATGAAGAACAAAGGTGTCACTTCTCCACCTTTGAATCCGGCCGAAAGCGTAACAATGGTAAAAATCATTTTTAAAGCAAAATCATACAGTGGAAGCTGCTTTTCGAAAGATTCCACAATTACAGGAACGCCCAGTCCGATATAACGGGTTGTTCCCATCGCAAAAACGGCAAGTGCTATAATAATTCCTCCTACCACAGGACGAAGCGGAGGGTATTTGATATTTGATTTAAAGACAGAGCCCATCCAGTGGATGATTTTACTGAATGCAGCAGCGCAGATTCCAAAAGCTATTCCCGCCAGAATGCTATATAGAATTGGTAAGAACTCAAGTTTAGGAATAAAATCAATATGGTAATGGGTATGTTTTACATTCCAGAGATTGGTAGCCCAGTCCGCCAGAATGGCAGAAGCAAATGCCGGAAAGATCGCATTGTAACGAATCCTTCCGATCAGAAAAACTTCAAGACCAAAAACGGCTCCTGCCAGCGGCGTTCCGAAAACAGAGCCAAATCCGGCTGCAATAGCAGCAATAATTAATATTTTTCTTTCATTTCGGTCAAGTTTAAAAGGTTTGGTGAGCTGATCTGCGATAGCACCTGCCATCTGAAGAGCTGTTCCTTCACGGCCGGCAGAACCTCCGAAGAAATGCGTTGCAATGGTTCCCAGATACACAAAAGGAGCCATTTTAAAAGGAATAATTCCCTTGGGTTCATGGATGGTATCAATCAACAGATTATTTCCAGCCTCAACATCTTTTCCGAAATAATAATAAAGAAGTCCTATCAGAAATCCTGCAGCAGGAAGTAAAGCAATCAGCCAGAGATGATTTTCTCTGAAGTTTGTTGCCCATTCTAAAGACTGAAGAAATCCTGCAGAAGCGGTTCCTACCAATACACCAATAATGATACTGATACACAGCCATTTTAAAATATAAGGAATTGCCGGAAATTTTCTGAAGAAAAAACGAGTATGAAAAACTGCTTTTTTACCTGGTGTTCTTTGACTTTTTGACATAATAATCCTGATTAGTTATTTGTTAATAATCTTTTAATCAGGCGTCATCAGCTTTTGTAAAGCGGTTGGGTAAGGAAGAACACCATTTCCTTTTGAGAGTACAAATATATGAATTATGATAAAAAGATAAAAGATAAAAGATAAAAGATAAAAGATAAAAGATAAAAGATAAAAGATAAAAGATAAAAGATAAAAGATAAAAGATAAAAGATAAAAGATCTTATGTTAAAATTCAATAGGGGTGGGCTTTAGCCCAGCCAAATAAATTTTAAATCCCATTGGCTTTAGCCCAAACTTAAAAATAACCATAGCTTTAATATACCGGATAATGCATCGCCTTATTGATTTCAATCGGGTTATTATATTTTCTGATGACCTCCTGCATGCTTTTGGTCTGGGTATTCAGTTCATCCACATTATGAATTTCCTTTCCATTGATATTAATTCTAAGGTCATTATTGGATTTGCTGATATTATTTCTTTCAAAAGCAAAAGGATCATTATAAAACTCCATAAGCAGCTTATATTTTTGCTTTTCGTTAATAGGGATTGCCTTATTGCCAAAGCTGGATTCCAGGAAATCTGAAGTAGAGGGGACTTCCGGAAGTTCTCTGCTTTTAACGAGAGTATATAGGAAATTTTTCTTAGCATCTGATAGCTCAAAGATTAAACCAGGTAATCCACGCAGTTTGAATGGCCCTTCATTAAATGGAATGTCTTTACAGAACCAGGCCGTCCAGCTTCTCCCTCCAAATTTTGCAGTTGCTTTTTGTAAAGTATAGTTTTCTACCTTTTTAATCTCATCAGCAATGGTCCAATTGATCTTATCCGTTGTTTTAAATGTGTAATATCCATTTTTAATGTTGATGAAATTTTCATTATCAAAAGAATTGATCTTTCTCTTAACCACCTGTCCGGTCATATCCGTATAGCTGAAGTTCGTTCCGAATTTTTTATTCAGTGAGTCTCTGATGGCGAGATCTTTTCCATAGAATTTTACTTCCTTCGGGGTGATATCCAGGATCATATTCACTTTTTCATATCCAGCCTCGGTAGAATCCATTTTATACTGAAGCTCATAAATAAACCGGTGTGTCTGAGACTGCACCAAAGCTATTACAAGCAATACTGTTAAAGTAAAAAAACTTTTCATATCATGTGATTGGTCGTTTTTTGTTACTGGTTTCCCAAAACCTTAAACCTTGAACTTTAAATATTGCAATCTCGCATCCCGAAACCCGCTCTTACAAAAAAGGTTTCATTTCATCTTCAATCTGCGTTCTCAGCTCCATCAGGCGTTTGGCATACATTTCAAGCTGTTTTTCTTCCTCTGTTTCCGGTGTCCATTTTGGTACAGGGAGTTTCTTCCCATTTTCATCCACGGCTACAAATACGATAATACAATGTGTTTTCTTCTCAAAGTTGGGCTGTTTTAAATTTCTTGAAAAAACATTGATAGCGATATGCATGCTTGAAGTTCCGGTATAGATCACCTGGGCATCTACTTTTACTACTTCCCCTATTTTTATGGGATCATAAAAACGGATTCCACCCACATAGACGGTAACAGAATAATTACCACTCCAGGTTGTTGCGCATGCATAACCGGCCTGGTCAATCCATTTCATAACACTTCCTCCATGTACATTTCCTCCGTAATTTACATCTGAAGGTTCCGAAATAAACTGAAAAGTAATTGGCTTGTTCTGCATCTTTATAAAATTTGAATAAAGTTATTTAATAATTTCCAAAGTTTTAGATTAAATCCTACTTTTGAAAGACGAAACTTTCAATGAAAGAGAATTTTAACCTATAACAGATTTAGAACCCGTAATGAAGAAAGTATTTTATCTCAATACATGCGATACATGCAGAAAAATTTTAGCCCAATTTGACCTTACAGACTGGGAACTTCGTGAAATCAAAAAAGAACCAGTTACAAAAGAGGAATTGGCGGAAATGTATAAAAAAACAAAGTCATACGAAGCATTATTCAGTAGAAAATCCACTCAGATCAAATTGAGAGGTCTGGATGTAAAATCTCTAACAGAAAAAGATTTTAAAGAATTGCTGCTGGACCATTATACTTTCCTGAAAAGACCTGTATTTATTACCGATAAAGAGATTTTCGTGGGTAATGACAAAAAAAATGTTGAAGAACTGCAGAAGTTCTTTGGCGTAAGCGAATAAAACAATTGTAAATAATTGATCTGTCCGGCTCTATAATGAATTCATCATGGAGCCGGACGTTTTTTTATTTTGTGGCTGTAAGTGTTTGATTTGTAGCTGTTTTATAGCTTTTAATGTTTATATTTATCTTCACAAAAATTTATAATATGAAAACACACTTTTCAAAAACAAAGAATCTGAACAGATCAGCCTTAAAGGAAATTAATGGTGGAGAGAAAACCCTTCCGGTTAACTGTAATACATTATGTTTTCCCGCAGGCGGAGTGCTTTCCAATACTCCCGGCGTAGGGGATGCCTGTTCTCCCGACAGGAAAATCTGCTGCATCTGTTATTAAGCAA
>NZ_JCAKRV010000022.1:0-100141 GCF_059515165.1 Chryseobacterium sp. CS3K3.1
TTTAAGCTCAAATAAAATTATTAAACACTATAATTTATCTACTTTAGTCGTCGTAAAGACATTTGGGTAACAGGACCGGATCCTGTAGAACCTGAGCTTAAATATCTGACGATTACATCCACTGTATTAGACAGTCTGAAAGAATAGGTATGAGAAGCTAACATAGGAATTGAGGTAATAAGAGTATAGGTCTGCTTTGGTCCACCTCCAACTGAAGTTGATGATCCTGCCCAATAAACATCATTAACACGCGCCACCCAGCTACTACTTGTATCGTCCCATATGCCTATTACTGGAATCGTAGGTTGATTACTACTATCATTACTTGTTGATACTACTATCATTACTTGTTGATAACTGCGCATTCATCATTATCTGATATACTCCATCTGCAGAAACTTTAAATGAATTAGTGGATGGTGAACCTGTATACAGATTTTCATTATCTACAATTTCATTATTTAAACTTCCTATAGCAACCGGAATACCACCATTGGAACCAGCTGTATACGTAAAATCATTAGTCATTTGTACTATGATTTCCTGGGCGACCATAAACTGACCGTTTACAACAATCACCGTTCCTGTAGAACTGGGAACACCCGCAATAGATTGCCAGGTAGGAGCATTACCCGGTCCATTAGACTTAAGTACCTGCCCGGCAATTCCTGCCGAACCTGCGGTGGAAGCAGTCCCTCCCACATTCAGTTCATTGACAACCTGCAAAGCTCCGTTAACATGCAGGGACTTCATAGGAGTAGAGGTATTAATTCCAACTTGGGAATGATAAAATAAGGAACCAAAGATACTGGTTATAAGGATGGCTTTCTTTTTCATAATATTGTATTTTAAATTGTATGCAAAACTAGAACACAACACCGCTTTTACAGCATAAAACCACATACATCACAGGTACATCATCCAACAACAACATTTATAAAGCTCTAAAAATCAACACCTGTACACCTTAAGAAAAACAGCAAATCTATTTTTACGTACTACTGTCATCCTGGTCATGAGAAAGGTTTTTAAAGAAAAAATACAGATCAACATCTGAAGAAATATTCAATTTTTTCCTGAGTCTATGCTTTTTATTCTGGACAGACCGATGTTCCACAAAAGTATATTGTGCGATTTCTTTTGATGTAAACCCCAACCAGATCATTGCACAAAAAGCCAGATCAGATTTTGACAAATTAGAATTGATTAAAAGTAATTCTTTTATAAAGTCCGGATGTGCTTCCTGAAATTTATTGAGAAAAACAGGGTCATTTTTTTTAGCCAGCTCAATAATACAATCGTAGGAATTATTAAGTTTCTCCTTTAAAACATCTGTTTCAAATTCTTTTTGTTTTATGATGTCTTTATTCTGTTGACAGTGGATGAAGGCTAAAATCAGAATAACAATAAGACTAAAAACTACACTATTATAAACAAAAAATATATTCTTCTTTGAAATATTTGCTGATTCTTTTTCCTTCATCATGTCATCAACAGAAATATTGATACTTTCATTACAAACCCTCCTTAAACTGTCATTTAGCCTTGTATATTTTTCAAGGTATTCTCTTTCTCTCTCCAGATCATTTAAAACCCGATAAGTATCGGCTATTTTTTTGTACAGGAGAGGAATATTACAAACTCTTTTGGTTCTTTCTAAAATGGCTACAGACTTTGTATAGTACAACAGCGCTTTTTTGTACTCCTTTTTTTTATTAAGAAAATTACCATACAAGTAGTAAGTCTGCCCTCTTTGGACATTCCAGTAATCCATTTTCTGCAGCAGTTTCAATGCATTATTCAAATAATATGAAGACGAATCTGTATTCTCCTTATAAACCATATAATGATTTGCTATCGATGAATTAATTACCGGAGTCGATTTTATATTTAATGCTTTATGCAAATAAATCAGTGAAGAATCATGCCGATGGATATCATATAAGAAATCTGCCCTGTTGGCAAAAATACCTGATAATATTTCCTTTTCATTGGGATTGGAAATCAGCTTACCATAGTAAATAGATTGCGAATTATATTTCAAAGCTTTTGTATATAACCCAATAACATAATTAATCTGTCCATATTCGTGATATAGCCTGGCAGATAAATAAACATCATTAATTTTTTTGATTTTCCTTTCAGCTTTCTGAAGATAATAAAAAGACTCTTTATAGTCACCAATAGCTGCGTAAATATTGGCAATATTGATATAACCTAAAATCTCTCCTTTCAGATAATTTTGATTTTGGGAAATAATAATATATTTTTCATTGAAAGAAATTAACTCTTTTTTTTCACCTCTTAATCTTAATTTCTCGGATTTAATTATTAATGCATTGTCTATTTGGTCCGGAGTATAATTTTGAGAATATAAGACAGTAAAAATAGACAAATGGGCAAATACCATCATTAAAAATTGAAATATTCTTTTTATGCTCACTCTGATCATATTGTATATTCAATTGCTGTTCCGTTGTTACTAGCAGATAAATCTGCTTATTCTTGTACTTTCTGAAAAATTATTTTTTTTGAATCAGGTTTTTGAATGATAACAATGGTGTTGGGGATAGTCATGAAACTCCGCTGACCTCCTTTAATCACTTTATAAGAGTATACTATATTCTGACCTTTCTGCTGAAGGCTGACAGGGATAATCTCCACTTCCAGATTGGTTTTCGGGTAAATAAGAGCAAGTACATTTTCCTTTGAAAAATCAATAAGTGTTGGTTTCCCACTCATGCCCATTGTTGTTGCGGCCCCAAAAATCAAATCAAATTCTTCCTGTGAAGTAATTATTTTTTCAGTTAATTCTTTTTGATCAGTGGTATTTTTAACAAAATATTTCTTTGCTGATGTATAGGGAATATCTTTTTGAGAAACATTTACAGCACACGAAAAAGCTATTAGAGTACTTATTAAAGTCATGATGAAATTTTTCATTTTTTTCCAATTTATTATGTGTTAAAAGCTATTGTAATTACTTAAACAGATAGTAATCAAAGCCGGGCCCGAGGGATTACTTAGAAAATATTAGATAATCCGATAAAAACACATCCTGTTTCTATAATCGTATTACAGCTTGTAAGAAAGGATAATTTTAGTCTGGG
Source organism: Chryseobacterium sp. CS3K3.1 (assembly GCF_059515165.1). Lineage (NCBI taxonomy): Bacteria > Pseudomonadati > Bacteroidota > Flavobacteriia > Flavobacteriales > Weeksellaceae > Chryseobacterium > Chryseobacterium sp. CS3K3.1. The sequence goes on from NZ_JCAKRV010000022.1 coordinate 3,111, forward strand.
CGGCAGTAATTCTTGGTAACAGGATACCATCGTTGATAGATGACTGGGTTGAATTTCCCGTTACATTTATAGTAATTTTAGAATTTGAAGTATTAATCCCGCCCTGAGAATACATCTCCAGCGACAATAATACAAGCAAGGTTAATACAATCTTTTTCTTCATAATGTTTTTTGTTTCACCGTAAAAGTATAAAATAAGCATTATGCTGCATTAAATGACACATACATCACAGATACAGCACGATGGAACATGCATTATTTCAAGCAAATACTCCTGACTTATACTAAAAGACAAACAACTGTTATCTGTAAGCAATTTTTGTGTTTTTTGACATTCACTAAAAGCTGTATAGATGATGTATACAAAATATTGCAGCGTATAGAACAGTACCTATATTTTTGCAAAAAACACAAACTATATACTTTCTATTAACTCACAAATCATTTAGTTGATATTAAGACCAGATACTAGAGTTGTAACTGACATTAAAGAATAAACTATTGTAAAATTCAAAAACAATTTTACTTTATTATTTGGAATATTAAAAGCATTCTTTTAATTGGTTGAGACACTCTCTTTAATTAATTTATAAACTCTAGTATTCTTTTTATTAGATAGAGCTCACTGAAAAGAAAGAGCTATAAAAACGGAAAATTTATATTATTATATTACAAATGGATCATCACAAGCAATCTCACTCAATGACGCCTGATTATAAAAAGATTTATATTGATCTTGTCGACCTGAAATATCCTGAGAAAAAGGATGAGTGTGCAAAAATTTTATCGAAGCAAAACCTTTCAGCGTTTGATGTAATAGAAATTAACAGAATAATATTTAATTATAACCAGGACATCAAGACAAATCAGTCTCATCGTTCTTACAATGAAGAAACGATACACAAAATCCTTGAATATCAAAAAAAGAATTATCTTAATAATACGCAGCTGGCCCTGCATTTTAAGTTGAGTCGTAATACCGTTGCAAAATGGAAAAACTTATTCAGTATGTAATCAATTCACGTCCTCTATAAATTTATTATGACATTCATTCCTGATTAAAATACTGTGCTTTTATTGGCTTGTTTAAAGGGTATATTGAGGATATAGCAGAACCTTAGCACTTCCGATTATTCTGTGAGGGATATTCCTTTTTGGGAAAATTCATAATAACAAATGCCGTTATTGACTACAACATATATAACTACAAATATATGTTGTAAGCAATAACGGCAAAAAGAATATACCAGAATATGGTGTGATATGTAGAGATTTAAAACCAGCCTTCTTTAATGTTTTTTCAAAGAAAGAACTATTTATAATCTTTGGAACTTCTTCGAGGTTCTTTTACTTCCGGCCATTTTACCGCCTCTCCTTTTTCGTCTTGGGGCATTACTCTTTTTTCTCTGTTACTGAATTCAGGATCCTCGGAAGCCATATAAGCCAATGCCGCTGTTAAAATCACATTATTTTTCACCTCATCAAAAACGATCTTGTCATAGGTATCTTTCGTAGTATGCCATGTATATCCGAAATACCCCCAGTTCAGAGAACCTAAAGAAATTCCGGGCACTCCTGCTGCCACGAAAGAAGCATGATCGGAGCCTCCACCACCAGGCATTCCTGGAAAATCTGTCTTGATGTGGCTTCTTACAGCCTTTGGAACTCCATCAAGCCATCTTCCCACATAATCATAAGCTTTTACAAATCCTTGTCCACTGATATTAACCACTCGTCCCGTTCCGTTATCCTGATTAAAGGCAGCCTGTACCCCTTTAATAATCTGAGGGTTGTCTGCAACAAAACCTCTTGAACCGTTTAATCCCTGCTCTTCACTACCCCAAAGCCCGATAACAATAGTTCTCTTGTTATCAGGATAATATTTTTTCAGAATTCTCATGGCTTCCAGCATGGTAATCGTACCGGTACCATTATCTGTAGCTCCCTGAGCTCCGTCCCATGAATCAAGGTGAGCAGAAAGAATTACATATTCATCAGGTTTTTCTTTCCCTTTGATCATTCCGATCGTATTAAAGCTTTTGGCTTCGGGAAGTATTTTTGACTGGGCATCAATTTTAATTTTAGGCCGAGTTCCTTTTTCTGCCATTCTGTAAAGCATTCCATAGTCTTCCAAATCGATATCGATCATTGGAATTTTGGTAGTTTTTGCGCCGAATATTCTGTTAGCTCCCATAATACCCGTCCAGTTTGAAATGGCAATGCCTGCCGCTCCTGCTTTTTCCAATGCTTCCGGAAGGCTGTTATTATCATAGCCGATATTCTTTATATAGGCTGCAAAATCTTTGACAGCCTGATCTTTTTCGGCTTTAAGTTTTTCATACAATTCCGGGGTTGCAAATTCTTTGATCTGTTCATCAGAACGTCCGATTTTCTGGTATTGAGCCATCAGCACAATTTTTCCTTTCACTGAAGGAAGCCATTGATCAAACTCAGCTTTAGAAGACACTTTCGGAAGAGTAATTACTTCTGCTTCAATGGCTTTTTTTGTAGCCGGACTCCATGCCAGCTGAGTTGCTGAAAGAGATTTTATGCGCGGATAGGTCATATCAACATGAGTGGTTCCTCTCTGCCATCCTTTCCATGTTCCGAATTGCTGAAGATTGGCATCTACTCCCCAGGAGCGAAGTTTATTAACACTCCATTCATTTGCTGCCAGCATTTCGGGAGTTCCCACAAGACGAGGCCCGATGCCATCCAACAGTTCAGATGCCAGGTTTTCAAGCTGGGAATTATTATTGACTTCATCTACAAAACTTTTTACGATAGGGTCTAGTCTTTCTTTTGGATCAACCTTTATCTGAGCCCATGAAAACTGGGCAGCCAGCACTACTGCAGGCACTGCAAAAAATCTATTTATCCTCATAATATATATTGATTGGTTTAAAGATAGTAGAAATTGGGGAAATGAAAGCAAAAAACTCTTTAAACAATATACTTTAAAGAGTTTTTTATATAATAAATTAAATTGATAAAGAATATAATTAGAAATATTTCTGCTATTTGGATCCAAAATCAGGTAATTTCCTATCGATAAAAGCTTGCTCTTCCCTGGAAAGTAAAATTGTATTATTTTTATTTTCTTTCACCTGAACATTATCCCAAATATTTTTAGTAAAATCCACTTTAGGGACAAGTCCTTTTTCTTCTGATTTTTTAAAGGTATTGTATATAAGCTCCCTACTGCTCTTTCTTTCATGTTTAACCCCTTTGTAATATGCAACATATTTATTCCCTTCAAGTCTGCTCATCGCAGGAACATACATTCCATCATTTTTATAAAAATCGAAAACAAGTATTGCATTTCCCAGTTGATAATCATATTCTTCCCCCTCACCTGTTTTTCTTTTCATCATCGGATATTGATCCTGTAAATAATGGATCTCAAAATAGGTAATTACTTTATCTGCTTTATTAAATTTAAATTCGCCTTCCATTTCAATTCCCAATCCCGATTTAATACTAAATGTAACCAATTGTTCATTGCCTTCTTCGAAGATCATCCATCCTGAATATTTTGAATCTTTATTTTTTAAATGAGCCAGCACCCGTGTTAATTCAAAATTGAAAAAAAAATTCCCCATATATTCTTCAGAAAATTCTTTTAATCCTGCGGTAAAAATACTGTCCGACTTTACATTTTTAAAGCTTTTCACATTATTTAACTGCATTTGCAGGTTCTTATCATAGGATTTATTATGGTTATAATAATTGGCCTTACTCCACAATTTAGTCTCCGCAATTACTAAAAAATAAAGCTTATTATTATCACTCTTTTTTTCTTTGTAGATTACGTCATAAAGAGATGGATCACTGTAATATCTCTTTCTATAATTATCACTTACGTCTTCAAAGAGTTTTCTGATATCGATTTTTGCTAGTTTTACCTCTTCAATTTTTTTATAAACCCGCTTTAGTTTTATAACAGAATGAAATTCATGAACTATTGTCTTTTGGAAACCGGAAGCAGAAATTTCAAAGTTCACAGCGCCTTGTTCAACCGGTGCAAAACCATCTTCATTGGTATAAACAATCTGATTCTGTAAAAGAATTCTTGCATTGAAAATAGGCTTCCCGTTTTCTGCATCCACAACTTTTAATTTCTGCCCTGAAAAAAAATTAAAAAAGAGAATAAACAGCAGATAAAAATATTTCATAATATACCATCATTGATGTTTCTAAAATACAAATTATATAAATGGTATGTATTCAAACAAAATAAATTAACATTGGATTTAAAAAGCATCAACATAAAGGTATGATAGGATCGAAAGTGATCAGGAAAATAAAGGTATAAAAAAACCGGCTTCAAAAGCCGGCTAAAGGTGAATTATTTCTTAGCTTCTTCTACAGAAACTTTTCTGAATTCTTTGAACAATTTGCTTAGTTCTAAAGCTGCTTTACGAGCTCTTGTACCAGCTGCTTTGTTTCCTTTTTCCGCTTGTTGGTTTGCCTCAGTTGTGAACGCTTCAAATTCTGCGTTGATTTTTTCAATTAGTTCTTTCATTTATTTAAAAATTTAGGCTGCAAATATAGGTTTTATGGCGATTCCAGCCTAATTGTGTTGAAAAAAAATAGTGGATTTACTCATTTTTTCTGAGTCTTTCTTAAATTCAATTTAATTTTTAAAATAAAATCAAATTATTGTAGAAAATAAACCATGTTATTCGTTGTCACATAGAGCATCAATGAATATTTAAATAAACTATTCAAAATCAATAAGAACCGAAGAAACATCTAGAAAAATATTCTTAAAAATTTTATCTGTAAATTATTCATTTTCCTTACTTCATACGTATTTGATTACGTTGCTTTAAAACTGCGGTTCTTTATATTCCTACCAGAATTTTATACTAAAATTTTAATGATATAGGACAATTTTAAACAAATAATGTCTGTACCGCTGATATTTTACCAAACTGTATCCTTTTTGAATGGATTAATCTTATATTTTTGAATAAAAAAATTCCATGGATATCATTTCAAAATTTACAGTAGGTTCTGAAGAGGGAATTTCTGATCTTATAGCCATCATTGATTCTTCCGTTTATGCATTACACAAAGAATTTGTAACTGAAGAAGAAATCAAAAGATATATTCACAACGAAATAGACCCGAGAAAGATGATCAATGACCTGAACGATCTTTCCAACCAACTGATCATGATGTATGCAGATCAGAAACCCATCGGATTCAGCATTATAAAAAGCGGTTCGGTACATCCGGGAATTCCTGACGGAAAAAGAGCTACAGAAATCAGTTTTGTAATTCTTTCAGAGTTTGATCTTCCTGAAACACGACAGTCTCTCTGGAAAAAATGCAGGTCAGCAGTGAGCTTTACGGATATTATATGGATCAATATCCTGGATCATGATCCGATCGCAGACTTTTTAAAGGAATGTGGTTTTATCGCTGTGAGCAGTTCAAAAGCCGGACCTTTTCAACTGCCGTCTCATATTTTGGAACTGGAGATTAATAAAAGTTAATCGGCTGCTTTTAACCATAGGTTTCATAGATATTTGCCTATATAATAGTATCAATCATTTTTTTAATTCTGCAACTATTGAGGAAGACTATTATTTTAATTTCTATTATCTCATTTAAAATGCTCTTAAGTAGACAACAGTTTACTTATCTTTGATTTTTATAATTTTTACTTATGAGTGATCAGCTGGAAACGATAGAGGATTATTACAGACGTATCCGTAAAAATCAGATCAAAATGTTTGATTCTGAGGATTTTGAAATGGGAAAATCCCACTTCAATATTTCTATGCGGAAATACTGCAGTTTTAAAAGCCCTTACAACCGCCGTGATTATTACAAAATAAGCTTTATTATTGGAAAGGGCACCATTCATTATGGTACTCATCAGCTGTTTATAGATGGTCCTGCCCTGTTTTTTCCTTCTCCGAGCATTCCGTATTCATGGGAATGCGGGAGCGATGTGCAGGAAGGATATTTTTGTTTATTCAATCAGGAATTTTTTAATGGGAATTCTGAGTTCAATCTGTTTAAAAAAACGTCGATGTTCAAAGAATGGAGTAAGCCGGTTGTTTTTTTGACGGAAGAACAGACTCAGCTGGCAATGCTTTATTTTGATCAGATTTACAGAATGAATAACTCTTCCTATCCTTTCCGCTGCAGTAGTATCAAAAGCAATCTTGCTTCTGTAATGCATCTGGCGCTGGAAAACCGTGTGGAAGACATCAATCCTAGTGAGCTTCCCGCAAATGTACGTCTGTATAAGCTATTTGATGAACTGCTCAACAAACAGTTTCCGTTGGATTCCCCTGCTTATCCGCTGGCCTTAAAAACACCTTCTGATTTTGCCGCGCACCTGAATGTACATGTCAATCATCTGAATTCTTCCGTGAAATCTGTAACTAATCTTACAACCACACAGATCATTAAAGAAAAGATGTTTGAAGAGTCTAAAAACCTGCTGAAGTATACGAATTGGGATATTGCCCAGATCGGTTATACTTTAGGATTTGATCAGCCTGCTCATTTTAATAATTTCTTTAAAAAGCATGCACAGACTTCGCCCTTAAAATTTAAGAACCTGTCATAATATTTGATTTTTGTAATTTTTACTTTGTCTTTTAAAATCCGGTTTTGTATTTCTTGACTTATTTTTGCAATGTAAAAAATGAATGAATATGTTGAGAGAAGCATCTGAACAACGAATCAGATTAATTACCATTATGGCTTTCGTGTCTATCCCGCTTTCCGGGTTTGTCACGGATATTTATTTACCATCGTTCCCATCTATGGCCAAAGAAATGATGGTTTCGGAAAAAGATATTCAGATTACCCTGACATCATATCTGTTGAGCTACGGGATTTCCCAATTATTTGTAGGAGGAATTCTGGACAGCATCGGGCGTTATCGTCCCAAATTGATAGCCTTGTTTCTGTTAATACTAACCAGTATTTTAATTACGATGACCAACAGTATTCTGCTGATCTGTCTGCTTCGTATTCTTCAGGGAGCTGCAGTTTCAGTACTCGTTGTGGCTACGCGTGCTATTTTTGTAGATATTTATGATGCGGAAAAGGTAAAACATTATCTGAGCTACTTTACTATTGTATGGTCCTGCGGTCCTATTCTGGCCCCTTTCCTCGGAGGATATCTTGAGAAAATCTTTAACTGGCATGCTAATTTTTATTTTCTGGCAGCATATGCAGGATTTCTGTTCCTTTTTGAGTGGTTTTTTAGCGGGGAGAGCCTTCCTCAGAAAAAGAAACTGGATCTTTCAGAGAACATCAGCCTTTATAAGATGATGCTTAAAAACAGGATTTTCATGTTGGGGATTTTCATTTTAGGTTTGAGCTACTCTATCGTGATGTTATTTAATATTACCGGGCCATTTATTATAGAAAATACTTTTCATTTTACACCGGTAGTGATTGGATATTGTACATTAATCTTAGGATTTTCGTGGATGATTGGAGGTTTTATAGGGAAACGCAGGCTGACTCTGGATTTTAAACCAAGAATATTGCAGCCTATTTTACTTCAGCTGATCCTGATCGCAGGCCTGATCATCACCAGTTACTTTGCAGAAAACCTGTTCATTATGATTCCTTTTGCCTTTTTTATTCATATCTGTTCCGGAATTTTATTCACCTCCTTTTTTACGACAAGTATGCTTTACTTTCCGAAAAATGCAGGTACAGCCGGCGGACTGATGGGTGGACTGGTTTATGTAATCACTTCTGTAACAAGTTTTATCATCTCTGTAAGCGGAACGGTAACAGATCAAAAAGGTCTTTCCTGGCGCTACCTGATCATTGCATGTTTCCTTTTGGGGATCATTCTTATCATGCACCAAGCCGTTAAAAAAGAAAAAGCAGAGAATTAGTCTCTGCTTTTTTAATGGATACCTTTCAATATTCTTGTTATTCTTGTTTTATAGTGACAATAAGCGGCTACCAGAAGGCAACCGCTTATTAAATCCTTACATCAGTTTATAATACATAATTCTAAAAAGGCTGTGCAACGGTATTATTCATTTCAACTACGAATTGTACATCCGGAGTTAAGCTTGTTCCATTCAGATAAATCCAGTCTGTTCCTGACTTATTATAGACCTGAAGATAATATGTGTTACCAAATCCTGTTGTATCCTTGAAAGCAACGGTATCTCCATTTTCAATACTTGTTGAAAAATTCCCTGGTTTTTTCTTGACAATTTGAATTCTCATATTATAAGTAGTCTTTCCATATTTTGGATAAAAATAATAACTTCCACTGCCTGAAGAATACCAATACCAGAAATGATTAAGCCTTTCGCTGCTCTCTACCCTAACGTATCCTTCTTTCAAATCAAAATAATTGTCAGAATCTCCGATATTCACAATATTAAACCAGGTTCTTGCATCGCTTGGCAGCAGAGAGGAAACAGTTAGCCAATCATTGGGTGTTGAAAGGTTCGAGCTGATATATTTCCCGGTGGCTACAGATCGCAATGAAATACGGTCATACTTTCTGAATTTCATACTTTTTGTTGGTGTTTTCGGGTCTGAATAAACATTGGCCTCTACAGGATAATGATCCGAATATTCTGTCCAGTGATATTTAATTCCAGCTATATTGGTATAGGTCATAAGGTTTGAAGCTACAGGATCGAATGCAATATTTTGCCAGCTTGGAGGAACAAGATGATCATTGGAAACCAGAATATAATCAAGATATTCTCTTTTATTGTCCGGGTAAGGATAATGGTAAGAAGCCATGGTATTGGTTTTTGTATCCCATGAATATTTTAATCCTTTATAGGTAGGAGCATTCACATTCAAGGTCTGCAGCATACTGGAATATTCGGGAGTATCTTTTATAATGTTGAAATCTCCACCATAAATTACCATTTCATCTTCAGGGATATTCAAACGGTCAACAAATGATTTCATCATTCCCAACTGCTGTTTGCGGATTTCCACATCTCTTCCGTTACAAGACGGCTGTGTAGACTGTGCATGTACTGCTATAAAGTGGATACGTTTTCCTCCTTTTACTATTCTGGCGTAAGCAAAGCCTTTCAGACAGTATCCATCAAAATCACATCCTGCAGGAAAGATAAACTGATCCATTCTTTCAATAGGATATTTACTGGCAATCATCACACCTCCGTCTTCAAATCCTCCGGAGATGATCTCACGCCAGTGACCGAAAGTATTGTTCCATCCATTTTTTGTGCGTCCCACTATTGGAGTCTGATAAGGAAAAGTGGGAAGAAGTTTTTCTCGCAGCTTATCGGAAGCTGCATTATCGAAGCACTCCTGAAGCATCAGTACATCATAGTTCTTCAAAAAAGAAGCTTCACCAATTTTCTGAGCTCTGGCCTGTTGTGACCATTGTGTCATACCAGACACTGCAAGTTCTTTCAACAGGAATGTATTATACGATAATACTTTGATGTTTGGAAAAGAACCTCTCATGGCATTTTCCTGTGCATTGGGGAGAGTCTCATCTTGCTGAAACTGATCTGACCTACACGATAAAAGGGTTAATAGACAAAGTACCGGAAGAAACCGGAATAATGAAAATTTCATTTGATTCATAAGTTTTTAAGTTAAAATTGTTTTGTTTTGCTGTGGCCAAAGTAAAATTTACAGTATAAACAAAAATGAACTGAATATTATCTAAATAATAATTTTCCGGTTCGTCATTTAACTATTAAAAATCATCATAATCTAATGGCCTAATTAGTTTCAATTAAAACTAATTTTTCGTATATTTGTTAGGTTAAGACATGCTAAAAACCCTCTTGACAGGCGCTGTAGCCTTCCATATTATTATAAAATTATGCCCGCAAAACAGAATAACATATCGGAACTTGCTCTGGAACTTGGCCTGGCAATGAGTGAAATGAAAAGCCGTCTTCGGCAGAAAATTCAGACCATTGTTAATGAATATGATCCCGATTTGTCTTTTGAGCTGATTGAAATCCTGGGATTGCTTTCACGAAATAACGGCATCAACCAGCAGGAAATTGGAAATAAAGTAAGCAAAGACAAGTCAAGTATCACCTATCTCATCAACAGCCTTGTGAAAAAGGATCTTGTTGAACGGATAGCTGATAAAAAAGACAGGAGAAATAAACAGATCTTTTTAACTCCGAAAGGTAAACAGATTGTAGAAACCGTTTATCCATGGGCATTGGATCTTTATAAAAAAGCAGCTGACGGTATTGATGAGAAAGAGATCAGCAAAGCACTGCTATTGGTAAAAAAAATGACAGCCAACCTGGAGGAATCAGCATTAAAACATGATACAATATGAGAACAATTCTTGTACCTGTTGATTTTACATCAACTACGGAAAATGCAGTAAGAGTTGCCGCAGACTGGGCAAAAACCTACGAATATCAAAATATTATCCTGTTAAAAACTGCAGGAGAATCAGAATTTGATTATCTGCATATTGCAGAAGGACATTCATTTGTCAATGAAGAAAGTATCAATAACCTGCTGCAAAGGACAGAATTGCTATTCGATCAGCTAAGCAGTATTATCACGGAAAAGTCACCTGAAGTTAAAGTTTCCAGTGTTTTAAGTGATTGGACTCTTACCAGAAGTATTAATGAACTTTTAAAAAACCAGCCGTCTGTAGAACTGATTATTCTGGGAAGTGATGACCAGACTTCTTCTACCGATAGTTTTGTTTCTGAGAATATTATAAGTATTGCCAGAACAAGTCCTGTGAAAACATTAATTGTTCCCAGCAGCTACCATTATTCACCTATTAAGAATATATTTATTCCTTGTGATATTAGAGGTATTAAAAGGCTAGAAAGACTGTTTCACCACAAATCTGTTATTCATAAACAAGATGTCCGTCTTTCATTTCTCAATATCAACACCAGTGAAAAAGAGAACGAAACGCAAAAAAGAGAACTGGAGGACTACATTCGTGAGCATTTAACGGAAATTCCGAGCAGTATTCATTATTCTCATGATGAAAATATTATTAAAGGTATCCTGAACTTTGCTGTATCAGATCAGGCAGACCTTATTATAGCGCTACCCGGTAAGCACAGCTTTTTGTATTATCTGGCAAGCAGAAGTATTTCCGAAGGAATTTATCAGAACACCTCTCAGCCCGTTTTAATTTTAAAATAACAAGAAAACTGAAAGCTAATAATAAATCTTAGCATTTTCAATTTTAACCATGTTCAGCTCTTCCATTTTCTTAACATAGCGGATCACCGTCTCTACCCGAAGGCCGCTTAAGGTTGCTATTTGCTGTCTGGTATAAGGAATCAGAAATGAATAAGGTTCTTCAAAACCGAAATATCTTTTAAGGTGATCGAAAAGCTTCGTGAGCTTTACAATAGGATCTGAAATTGCCAGAAAGCTTGAAATCATATATCTGAAATGAAGTCTGTCTGCGGTATACTTATTTATTTCAAGCATTAATAAAGGGTTTTCCACCAGGAATTCCAGGAATCTTGTTTTGGAAAGCCTGATAATCTCACAGCTGGTTACCGCAATGGCATTTACAGCATAATGGTGATTGGTAAATAAATAGCTTTCACCTATACAATGCCCGTCAAAGGGAAGCCCATGAACAAACTCTTTTCCGTCTTCCAGAAATGTATTGACTTTCACAGTACCCTCTCTGATCTGAAAATAATATTTTGCTGCGGCGCCTTCCTGAAAAATAGTATCTCCCGCTTCATAATTTTCCAGACTGGCTCCGAGGGAAAATAATAATTCTTCATCTATGATCATCTTACCATTATTAATTTGAGTAAAAATACTTAAAGAATAAGCAATGTTGCAACTTATTAAATACCACAGAAACGGTAATCCTTTTCTACACTGCTTTTCTTATATCTTATTAAGTTGTAATTTTCTTCTTGTGTTTGGAACCCCAATCTGCCAAAGCAGCAATCACATCTTTCAGGGATTCACTATACTCTGTGGGAACATATTCTACCAGCACCGGCTTCTGATCCGTAATCACAGTTCTTTCCACCAGGTGATTCACCTCCAGCTTTTTCAATTCGCTGGATAAGACTCTTGCCGAAATTCCATTGATAGTCCGCTGTAACTCATTGAAGCGGGTATGTCCGCCTAAAATGGCAATCATTACTCTGATGGTCCACCGCCCACCCAAAACATATAAAGCATCCTCAGTAGCAGCCAGATGAGTACTGCATTGCGGTCTTGAATACACTATTTTCTCCTCTTCCATTCTTTTATTTTTACTGATTACTAACCTAAATGTTATTACTAACCTTTTGGTAACTACTATCTTTTTATTAGTAAATATAGATAATTTTGAAACATCAATTTTAAAAAAAATAAAAAAAATGAAACGTGTACTTCATATCATTTCAAGCCCGAGAAGCGAATCATCAATCAGTAAAAAACTGGGTAATGCTGTTGTAGAAAAAATTGCAGCAAAGTATCCTGACAGTGTTTTTAAAAAGCGTGATCTGACCAATCCACTTTTTCCTCATCTGGAAGAAGCACATATCAATGCATTTTTTACTCCAGCTGAAAACCGCACTGCTGAACAGCAGGAAATCGTAAAACTTTCAGACACGGTAATTGATGAATTACAGGAGGCTGACATTATCATTATTGAAGCTCCCCTTTACAACTTCAGTATCACTTCTACATTAAAATCCTGGCTTGATCATATTGCCAGAGCAGGAAAGACATTCAGCTATAGCGAAAACGGTCCTGAAGGCCTGGTAAAAAATAAAAAAGTATACCTTGCCTTTTCAAGTGGCGGAGTCTATTCTGAAGGGGAAAGACAGGCTTACGACTTTGTAGTTCCTTACCTGGAAAAAACGCTTGGATTTATGGGGATGACGGATATTTCCGTTGTCCGAGCAGAAGGACTTTCTGTTCCGGTGATCCAGGATACAGCCCTGCAAAAAGGGATTGAAAGTATTGTTGTAGAGTAAAGACTAAAAATACTGTTCCTTTGAACAGTATTTTTTTTGCATCAGAATTTTATTATTGATGAAAGTATGTAAAGAATTAAAAATATTTCCCTCAACATATGTAAAGTTTTTTTCAATTTTTTTCGCTCATTTTTACTTTATTAAATAAAAGATTATGGAAAAAAATAAACAGCCTAAACTGATCAATCCTGTTGAATTATTTGATCCCAGCCCTTACGGCTTCTCTCACAGTATTGCTGTGAAATCTCCATCAACGATGTGTTTTATATCCGGACAGAGCGGCGGCGTGGGGGGAAATCATGTGCTGGCAGATGACTTTAAAACTCAGGTTCAGGATGCTTTGAAAAATTTACAGATTGTTTTACAGAGCCATTCAATGACATTTGAAAATATAGTTAAAATCACCTTACTTATTGTAGATCACAACCAGGAAAAACTTGAAATATGGGCAGAGGAAGCCAGAAAAGTCTGGAAATCTTCGTTCCTGCCTACGAGTACGCTTATTCCTGTAAGCCAGCTGGCTTTGCCGGGAATGATGTTTGAGATCGATGCAATTGCTGTAAAACAGCTGGCCACCTAGAAATATCTGATAATGGTATTATAATTCTTCCCTTCGACCTTATTTATTTAAATACTGCCTGAATATTCAATTCAGGCAGTATTTTTATCTATCCCAGGCAATCGTCACTGTTTTATCCGATATATTTCGATAACAGATACCACATTATTTAAAATAATTCTAAACTATGTGAAAATAAAATCTCCTATAAACACTTCAAATAAAGGATTTGTTACAAAAAATTAAAACACTGTTAATTCAAATTACGTAGAAATACTGAATCTTATCTGCCGGGATGTGATTAATTTCGAATAAACAAAAACTGATACTATGGATCGCTTGAAATACAGTCAATCATTTCTGAAAAAGAGGTGTTATCTGAAATATCCGGCAGCTGTAGATCAATCAGCTTGATAGCCTCCTGTTAAAAGGAGTTGAAGATATTGAATCCAAATTTTTTACGAAATGAATATTATTAACAAAATTCTCAACGTCGACGATTATTATTTCGACGTGTTCATGTCTATCTCGGAAGCGCTTACCGGGTTTACGGTAAACGAACTGCAGTCAACAGGGCTTGCAGAAACCTATTACACTTATGTTTTAAAAAGCCTGGAAGCAGCCACTTTCGTAGAATTCCTTACGGTTTCTAAAAATATCCTTGAAAATTCTTCCGGTGAAGAGGAATTAAAAAAGGCTATTCAATCTGAAATTATTGCCCATCCGGGAATGAATGACATTTCAGGAAAAGTAATCACCATGTGGTATCTGGGAACCTGGGAAGGAGCGTATATCAATGATCTGTCTTACAAGGAAGGTCTTGTCTGGAATCTGATGCATTCACACCCGCCGGGAGCCAAACAGCCGGGCTACAAATCTTGGAATATTAAACCTGTAAACACCCACTCATGAATCCAACCCATAACAAAAAAGATGTGATCATTGTAGGAACAGGGATCGCAGGGTCATTAATCGCAAAGCTATTATCCGACCACGTATTTGACACAACCAAAGGAAAAATGGTCCATCGTGCAGATGCCGGAAAATCCGATAACATCAGGGAAATATCAATCCTAATGTATGAAGCTGGCCTGGAAGCTGGTATTGAGCTGGATTCCGTGTCCTCAATGACCACTTATAATGAATATATCCGTACTTTTTACAGAGAGGAAGCCAAAGTACCCAACTCTCCTTATCCGAACTTAAAGCAGGCTCCTTCTCCCAACGTTCTGGATATGGAACATATTGTTCAGCCGTATCCGGATAAAAAAGGGTATCTCGTTCAGTTCGGGCCGATGCCATTCGCAAGTGATGCGATACGGGTAGGCGGCGGAACTACTCTTCACTGGCTGGGAACTACACCAAGAATGCTTCCCAACGATTTTAAACTTACCGAAAAATACGGCATCAAGATTCCAAAGCCGGATTCTGAGGAAAAAGCTCCTGTCGACTGGCCGATAAGCTATGAAGAATTAAGACCTTATTATGAGATGGCTGAGTTTGAAATCGGGGTTTCCGGGGATGTTTCAAGACAGGAATATCCAATTACAGAGAAGACGGAAGAATATTATGGAAACTATGTATTTCCGATGGAAGAAATTCCCCAGAGTTACATGGATCATAAGATTATTGAGGGACTTAAAGGGACAAGTGTAAAGCTGAGTTCAGGAGAGATTCCTTTAATGATGGTGCCTTCTCCACAGGGAAGGAATTCCATTCCAAATCCAAAATACGGAAAAACGAAGATCATTAAAGCAGAGTCAAAGGATTCCGGTTATAAACTGGTTTTAGACAGCTCTGAAAAAGAAGAATACAAAGCTCTTGGTTCCGTGTGGAATCCTTATATGGGAGAACGCTGTGAAGGGAATGCTTCGTGTGTTCCGATCTGTCCTGTTCAGGCGAAGTACAATGCGTTAAAAACATTGAAAAAGGCTTTATATAAAATAAATGATAATGATAACCTGAGCCGTAATCCATTCATGCAGATTCAGGCGCAGAGTGTTGTTTACAGGCTAAGCATTGATCAGAATGATAGTCATAAAATTTCAAAAGTCCATCTGAGAAAATATATATCAAAAGAAAAAACCGATTTTGTTGAAGAATCTATTGATACTTCTGATGCCATCGTCATTCTGGCAGCCAATGCTTTTGAAAATCCCAAAATTCTGTTGAATTCCAAATATACAACTCCAGATGGTGTAAAAACAGCAGCCAACAGCAGTGATCAGGTGGGGAGAAACCTGATGGATCATATGGTAATGCTTACCTGGGGACTTTTCCCTGAACCGGTATATCCGTACAGAGGTCCAGGTTCTACGACAAATATTTCTTCTTTCCGTGACGGAGAGTTCAGAAAGAACTTCTCAGCATGGATTTCTCCGCTTGACAATTGGGGCTGGGGCTGGCCGGCATTTTCTCCGGGTTCTGATGTGGCAGAATTTATCGAAGATAAAAAGTTTGGGTCAGAATTAAGAGAAAAGCTCACCGACAGACTTTCAAAGCAGGTATTATTTCATTTTGAAATTGAACAGCTCCCGAATCCCAATAACAGAGTAACCATTAATGATGAGTATCTGGATGTTCTCGGAATTCCACGCCCTGTTATTCATTATGAACTGACAGAGTACGAAATGAAAGCTATGGAACAGGCAAAAGATGCTTCGGATCAAATGTTTAAAAGATTAAACATTACGGATTCTACAAAATATACTGAGAAAGACAAAAACTCTGTGATATACAATGGTAAAAGATATTCTTACAATGGTGCAGGGCACATCGTGGGAACTCACAGAATGGGTTCTAAAGCTGAAGAATCCGTAACCAACAGCTACTGCAAAACCTGGGATCATCCGAATTTATACGTTGTAGGTGCGGGAAATATGACCACACTGGGAACATCAAATCCTACTTTAACATTATCAGCATTCACAATCCGTTCGGTAGAATCCATCCTTGCTGACCTTGAAATTCAACTTAAAAAATAACAACATGAGACAAAGACTTATCAATAAAACAGTTCAACCACAGGAAACATTATTAACAGCAGGCAGGATGGCTTCCAGAAGTGCCGCGGTTACAGAAGCTATTTCATTACCTTCTTTATTATTTGATTCAACATTAAGCAAAGAAGACTGGATAGAGGGATTAAAGAATCACAGTAAAACAGTAACTAATCTTTTACTGAATGATCAGATTGGTGACTTCAATGCCTATCTGGAATCTCAGTTCGGTTCAGGAGTTTCAGAAATGAAAAGAGAGGTAACAGAAGTTGATTACAAACCGGTTTTGCAGGACCTTCTGCAAACTGCCATTCTTATTGAACATTCTACAATTCCACCCTATCTTACAGCATTGTACTCGATCAAAGACGGAACCAATGCTCTGGCTTCACAAATTATCAGAAGTGTGGCTGTAGAGGAAATGCTTCACCTGATTATGGTTTGTAACGTATTGAATGCCATCGATATTCAGCCTTCAGTCAACAAAAAGGAGAACTACCCTGTTTATCCTATGAAATTACCGATGAACGTTGATTTCTATGTAGGGTTGGAAACATTCTCAAGCAACAGTATTGCCACGTTTATTGCCATTGAAAGTCCCAGTGCATCTGTGGTAAAAGCTCCGAAATATGATGATGAAGCGGAGATTTCTGAACTATACTCTCAAAGAGCTGCCGTACAGGAAAAACACCTCTGGACTCTTGAAAACATGAAAGGTTTCATCATGGAAAATGTACACACCATTGGTGAATATTATGACGTATTATTCTTTTATATCGTTGTTTTCCAAATCATTGCTTACTATAAAGCACATGGGACACTTCCGACAAACTTTGAGGAATTAAATACCGGAGGAATTTTCACAGGAAATCCGTCAAAACAGATCCGCCCTGAGCAATATTACGGAAGCGGCGGGAAACTTCATTCTGTAGAGGCTTTGGACGGAGTAATTGCTGTTTTCCAGGAAATCAAAGGGCAAGGTGAAGGTGCAGATGATTCTATTTTCGATGTAGATCCGTCCCAGTTTGAAGAAGGGGTTGAACTGGCTCATTATTTCAGGTTTAAAGAAGTTTTCCATGAGCATTTCTATCTGGGAGGAAACTACGAGCCTTTCATGGATGAAAATGGAATGATGCCTGTAACCACTCCGCCTACAGGAAAAGATCTTCCGGTAGACTGGAACGAGGCTTATCCTATGAAACCTAACCCTAAGCTGGAAGATTACATCAAAAACAAAGAATTACATGCTCAGGGCGTGGAATTTAATAAAACCTACAAACGTTTGTTAGATGCTATACAAAGCGCTGTGGAAGGAAATCAGAGAGAACTGGAAAAATCCATTATGTATATGTACGCTCTGAAAGAACAGGCTGTAAATCTGATGAAACAACCGTTGGATGCTCAGACCAATGCGGGGCCAACATTCGAATACATCGACCTATAACCATAAAAACGATATATCATGCTTAAAAGAAAAAAAGAAAGCCTGGAAGCCGGAAAAGAACAGCTGTTCCGCAGAATGCCGGGACAAAGTGAAGTTAATCTGGCTGAATTAATGGACGGATATTCTAAACTTCTTATTGATGATCCGGTAAGACCATTCAGGGAAGACAACCTGCAGGCTATTGAGAATAATGTGGATTATGGAGTTCTGGCTGCCCTGGATGGCACATGGGTAAGCTATAATGTCAATTATAATAAAGATGTTACCAACCCTTCGTTAGCAAGCGGAGTACATACAACCATCATGCCTTCTCCCGGAACCAATCCGGGGACGATACCCGGAAAGTTCGCTTTTACCAGTGAAGAATATATTGAGAAATTAACATTTTCCATCGTTCCCGGCGGAGTACGTAACCGTGGCGGAGCGAGTGAGCTTTTCTGCGGAGCAGTTAAGTACGAACAAAGCATTAAAAGTGTTAATACAATACCGGGACAGGATGCGCTGAAATATACCCCAATCCACGAAGAAAACGGAATGTACCTATGGCTGAGTGATGTCTATAACCATGCAGCAACGAAAGAATCTATTGAAAGAGACCGCGGTATTCATGCCGTTTTAGCAGAAGACGCAAAGTACGGATATACCGGCGAATACAGAGACGAGCCTTTGCTAAGGATAACACCGGACGGAGAACCCAACCCTCAATACATTCTTCAAAGCCAGCTGCAACCGGGACAGCCTTATTATGAAATCATTCCGGCACAGGAAATAAAGCCGGGAGCAGGGCTTGATGGTCCTTATTTTATCCCGGACTACTCTATCTCCCGAAGCGGTGTTATTCCGCATGGAAGCACCATTACTTTGCTTGGAGATATCATTCCTCAGAATAAAGATAAGACAACGTACTATTTAATTGAAGGTTCACCTCAGTTCCCTTACGGTAAAGAGGCTTGGGAAACCAATCATCTTTCCATTTCACGGACTATGGGAAATGCCGGAGTAACTCCGGAAGAAATTATTGATCTTGACCAACCGGCACCGGCGTGGGTTCATGAAAAACTTAATGATGATAATGATCCCGGCTCCAATAAGATCTATACCCAGAGAATTCTTGCAGACAATTTATATCCTTACTCTGTACGGCCTGACCTGAGGCTCAGGGATACGTTAAGAGGCCAGAAAGTCAGCAATCATGTTCATGTGAGAATGTCTTCAAAAATGAAAACAGGAGCACAGGGAGGCGTGTTGAATGTTCCGTTTGTCAATCGTTTCGTTCCAACTGTTGAGGTAGATATGGACATGTGGATCGAAACGGTGATTGAAGATGGAAAAGAGATTCTTCAGCTGCAGTATGAGCAGATTGTATTTTTTGAATTTGATTTCGGGAATGACGGAGGTACCACGAGCTGGCCTCATATCCAGGTAAATACCCTTCGAAAGATACAGGATATTCCTGAGGATCAGAGAAAGGTAATTGAAGAGCAGTTCTTTAATACCGGAGTAAATGCCGGTGCAGCTTCTGGCTGTCCTTATCATAAAGGATAGACTACCATAAGTATCATATAGAAAAGGGGCAATAGTTTGTCCCTTTTCTATGTTCTTTAAATTAGATTAAAGATTATCGTGGGTTTGTTGTACCATGAAAGATATTGCCTTTTTGATTTTTTCCCGTCCTTCAGGCGTATTGGTATCTATACCACAGAAAATACTTCCGTTCAGAGACGAAAACATATTCAGGTAATACAATCCTGAAACCATGATGGCCATAATAGAACGGTAAGTATCCATTTTATCTTTGAAACGCGACTCCATCAATAATTTGAAGATATATTCTCCGTTTTCCTCCTGAGTGTCAATCAGTTTCTTTAATGATTTGCGGGGTTCAGAAATAGTCCACAACAATAGTTTTTGAGCTTCTTTATTGGCGTATACGTAATCAAACTGGGAAAGCAGCATATGCTCGATAAATTCTCTGCCTCCATCTTCAAGATTCGGTTTCATCTTTTCCACTTCCTCGCTGGTTACTTTTACCCAGAAATCCTGTGTACGAACATATTCGTCCATGAGGCCATCCATTCCGCCAAAATAGGTATAGATCATTTTCTTATCTACCCCGGCAGTCGCAGCGATATCATTAATCTTCAACCCTGCATGTCCCTTCGTTTTCAGTATTTTTCCAACGGCGTCCAGAAACTTTTTTTTGCTGCGTTCCTTATTCCTAATACTACCTGATGCTGACTTTCTTTCCATGACTAAACATTCAATATACAAGATACAAGTTTAAGAAATTTTTTTTTATTTTAGACACTAATTAGTGTCTAAAACAATCTGTTTGTATATATTTGTACAAACTATAACCATTCAATATACAAAACACTATTGAAATTGAGAATTAAAACTATTCAGATTGTATCGTTAGTTCCCTCAGTTTAAAATATTTCGAACAAAATGACTGAGGTAAAACAACAGCAGCATCATTTTTTACAGTGATGCTGTTTTTTACATAGCAAATAATGGCTTGATATTAAATAATTATTTTCTACAGATATCCTTGATCAACCCTTCTTTGTTATTAAAAACACTATTTTAAACTATTTCATAGACTTAGCTTAATCAAAAGCATCGATAAAGAGAAATTTCTACATCAATACTAAAAAATAACATACTGATTTTCAATAAATTAAATAAAACAATGAAAAATATTACGATTTTACACACTTAGCAGTGTCTTATTTTATATATTTGTACAAACTAAAACCATCTACATATTTTAAAACACTTTTTAGGTTGAAAATAAGACAATTCAGATTGTATTATTTTAGTTCCCTCACTTTATGAGAATTTCGGATACGAAACAACTAAGGTAGAAACACAACTTACATACAGACCATTAGATTTCTAATGGTTTGTTTTTTTATAAGTTCAAATTCCAAAAGGTTCTACAGGTTTTTGCACGTATTATGCAGCAGAAAAGAAACAGCTTTTTTTATTTCATCCCGTCCTTTGGTTGTGCTTATATCTATTCCGCAGAAAATACTCCCATTGATTTCAGCATACATATTCAGGTAGTATAATCCTGAAGTCATGATCGCCATGATGGCACGAACATTTTCAGCATTATTCTTAAAGTGGAAATCCGTTAAAAGCTTAAAAATATATTCTCCGTTTTTTCCCTGAGTTTCGGTGAACTTTTTTAAAGATTTACGGGATTCTGATAACCGCCAAAGCAATAGTTTTTGTGCCTCTTTGTTGCTGTGAATATAATCAAATTGAGAGAAAAATGTGTTTTCCATAAAGGATCTTCCTCTATCGTCCACCTGGGGTTTTATTTCCTCAATCATTATTTTACTCCAGTAATCCTGTGACTCTATATACTCATCTATCAGACCATCTATTCCTCCAAAATAAGAATAGATCATTTTCTTATCGACCCCGGCTGCAGCAGCAATACTATTCACTTTCAAGGCAGTATATCCTTTTGTTCTCAGTATTTTTCCAACTGCATCCAAAAATTTTTTTTTACTGCGTTCCTTGTTCCGGATATTTCCTGCCGCTGACTTTCTTTCCATGGTACACTTTTCAATCGTACAAGTTTATGAATTTTTTTTCATTTTAGACACTTTTTAGTGTCTAAATGTATATATTTGCATTAACTAATAACCATTTTATATAAACAGACAATCAGAGTTGTGAGATTGAGAGTGATTAGATTGCACCGTTAGTTCCCTCAGTATACATATTTTACTATTCCATTACTGAGGTAAAACATTACCACAGCATCATTATACATGATGCTGTTTTTGATTAATAAGGGTATTTTTTTAGTTTTTGATCAGTTAAGGCTTAATTTTTCAAATTTCATAATATCATACAAGCCCCTTTAATAAAGGGTTTTCTTCACATTACCAGACTGTTGATCATTTTTTTTATATTTTTTTTCATATTAGACACTTACAAGTGTCTTATTTTGTATATTTGCTTCAAACTAATAACCATTTTTACATAGAAACACTCATTGAGTTGAAAATTAAAAGTTTCGAATAAAAGCAACTAAGGTAAAAACATTAAATGCAGCAGCATCATGAGTTCTCTAATGGTGCTGTTTTTCATTTAGAACTTTAATTTAGTTGAACCTACGGAAAATTGTATATACCGGGAATCCGGTATTAGAATAGTTGATATGAAGAGAGACTGCCCAAGGACAGTCTCTTATTTTTAAATTGAAGTTGTATTAGCCTTTTGCTTTCTCATCTGTAAAAAACTGAAATCCATTCTTCTTCTCAATAAGCTGCATTGGATATAACGAAGGATTATATTCACCATTCAATACTTCATTCAGTGCATGCTTTTTAGATTCCCCGAATGCAATAACCAAGATATTTTCAGCATTATTAATGATGGGTGCAGTCAATGTAATTCTGAACATTTCCTGAGGCTTAAGATAATAAGCAGATACCCATTTTTCTTTTTCATTTAAAACATCTTCGCCTGGAAATAATGAGGCTGTATGGCCGTCATCTCCCATTCCTAACAGGATAAAATCAAAAACACCTTCATCACCAAGAACAGTTCTTATCTGCTGTTCATAAGCTTTTGCATAATCTTCAGGAGTTATTCCTTCGGCATACATAGGAAAGATATGGCTTTGGTCAACCGGAACCTTACTGAGAAGTGCCTCATCTGTCATCCGGAAGTTGCTCTTATCATCGCTTAAAGGAACCCATCTTTCATCTACCCAAAAAAAGTAGACTTTATTCCACTCTATCTTTTCTTTATATTCCGGTGTTGCCAATAATTTGAAAATAGCTTTAGGGGAAGAGCCTCCACTTAATGCCACCACAAAACGGCCATTTTTCTGAATAGATTTTTTTGAAAGATCAACAAATGCATCTGCTGCCTTTGTATACAGTTTTTCCAGATCGTCAAATACTGTGATATTCATTTTTTCTGTTTACATTTTATTTTGTTTATACCCAGCTGTGCCCTTGTCTTTCCACCAAAGCATTAACATCTTCCGGACCCCAGCTTCCTGCTTTATAATTTGGGAAAGATAAATCTTTGTTATTTTCCCATGCTTCCTGTATGGTAGTCACTACATCCCATGCCTCTTCCACCTGATCGGAACGCATAAATAAGGTAAGATCTCCTAAAAGAGCATCCTGTAACAAGGTTTCATACGCTTCCGGAGTATCTTCTTTACAGGCAAAATTATCGAAAATCATTTCTGCAGGTTTCAGATCCAGTGTCAGCCCTGGTTTTTTGGTCATGAACTGTAATCTGATATCCATCATGGGCTGAATATTAATGATCAACCTGTTGGCAGATAAAAGATGTGGGCTGTCTGAGAACGTTGAGTGAGGAAGCGGCTTAAACTGAATGGTAATGTAAGAATGCTTTTCTTTCATTTTCTTTCCGGTACGGACATAGAAAGGGACATCCTGCCATCTTTCGTTATCCAGATAAAATTTAATCGCTGCAAAAGTCTCTGTATTGGAATCCGAAGCAATTCCATCTTCCTGGCGGTAGCCTTTCACTTCCACTCCGTTGATGGTTCCTTTTCCATACTGGCCTCTTACCGCATAATGATCAACCTGATCGGAAGATATTCTCCGAATTGATTTCAGAACGTCAACTTTCCGGTCTCTGATTTCACCTGACTGCAATGAAGCCGGTGGTTCCATAGCCACCATACACAGAATCTGCAACAGGTGATTCTGAATCATATCTCTTAACGCACCTGTCTGTTCGTAGAATGCTCCTCTAGTCTCTACTCCAACTTCTTCCGCTACCGTAATCTGTACAGATTCTATATATTTATGGTCCCATAAAGGTTCAAAAATAGAATTTCCAAATCTGAAAGCCAGTATATTCTGCACCGTTTCTTTTCCCAGATAGTGGTCGATACGGTAGATCTGCTCTTCTTCAAATGTTTTAGCCAAAAGGCTGTTCAATTCAACAGCAGATTGTTTATTGTGACCAAAAGGCTTCTCGATAATGATACGGTCTTTTTTCGGATCAGAAGCTAGTAAAGTCGTTTTGATATGATTGGATATTGTAGAAATAAAGTTGGGCCCGATGGATAAATAAAACAGTCTGTTTGCTCTCATTCCGTAAACGGTATCGAAATCCTGCAGTTTCTGCTGCAGATTTTCGTAAGAACTTTCTTCATCCAGCTGATGCTGAAAGTAAGTAATATGAGCCTGAAAACCTGCCCAGTCTTCGGAAGTCACTTTTTTTCTTGAGAAACTTTCAAGGTTTTCTTTGATATAATTTCTGAAATTTTCGTTGGTATTTTCAGCTCTTCCCAATGCTACAATATTGAAGCCTTTGGGCATTCTGCCATCGATATATAAGTTGTAAAATGCCGGAAAAAGTTTTCTTTTTGCCAGATCGCCTGTAGCACCAAAAATAACAATAGTTGTTGGCTGCAAGACTTTATTTTGATTCATTTTTCCGAATTTTAGTTGTTTGCACTCTGCCAGGAAGTATGAAAAACTCCTTCTCTGTCAATACGCTGATAAGTATGAGCTCCGAAATAATCACGCTGAGCCTGGATAAGATTCACGGGAAGAGATTCTGTAGTATATGCATCAAAATATCCTAAAGCTGTCTGAATTCCCAGGCTTGAAATTCCGTTGGTAGCGGCATATCCAGCTGTTTTTCTTAAACCTTTGATTTTTGATTTTACCAGTTCTGAAATTTCTTTATCAAGCAGAATATTAGAAAGGTTAGGGTTTTGGGTATAAGCGGAATAGAATTTTTCCAGCAAAACTGAACGGATAATACATCCTCCTCTCCAGATTTTCACAACATCTTTCAATGGAATTTCAAAGCCGTATTCTTCAGATGCTTTTACCAGTAAGGATAAACCTTGTGCATAGCTGATTAAGGTAGAAAGGAAAAGAGCATCGCCAACCTCCTTAATGAATAATTCTGTATTTTCAGGTTTTACAATTTCGTTATCGGCATATATTTTTGAAGCCTGAACTCTCTCGTTTTTATAAGCAGATAAAATTCTTGAAGTTACCGCAATATCAATGGTAGGAATAGAAACTCCGATTTCCATGGCCTGTTCTGAAGTCCATTTTCCTGTTCCTTTCGCTCCTGCTTTATCTAAAATCTGATCTACAAGATAGCCATCTGTTAATGAATCTTTTTGTGTGAAAATATCTCTGGTAATTTCAATAAGGAACGAGTTCATTTCGCCGTTATTCCATTCTTTGAAAACCTGATAAAGCTGTTCATTATTTAAACCTGCTCCTCTTTTAAGGAGATCATAAGCTTCACTGATCAGCTGCATTATGGCATATTCAATACCGTTGTGTACCATTTTCACATAGTTTCCGGCAGATCCTTTTCCCATATATGCTGTACACGCTTCGTTGTCTACTTTGGCTGCAATGGCTTCCAGCATCGGTTTCAGAAGTTTGAATGCTTCCAGATCCCCTCCAGGCATTATACTTGGACCTGTTCTGGCCCCTTTTTCACCTCCTGACACTCCCATTCCCATAAAATGCAGTTTTTTAGATGCCAGGTCAGCAACACGTCTGTTGGTATCTTCGAAATAAGAATTTCCTGCATCAATCACGATATCGCCTTCGCTTAAAAGCGGGGTAATATTTTCCAGCACAGCATCTACAGGTTTTCCTGCAGGAACCATAAGAATAATTTTTCTTGGAACTTCCAATGCGGATACAAACTCTTCTAAAGATCCTGTACCTTTCACCTTCATTTCTGAAGCAGCTCCGCCTTCTAATTCTTTAACTTTCTCCTGATCAAGGTCGAATCCTGCGATTGAAAACCCGTTGTCAGCGATATTATAAAGCAGATTCCGCCCCATTACTCCAAGGCCAACCATCCCATAACTATATCTTTCCATTATATTGGTATTAATATGAATTTTTGTTATACAGAGAATAAAATTACGGAAATGCCTATAATGAAAAAAATAAAAGGAAAGAAAATGTTTGTTACACTTTTGTTACGTCCTCATTTATAAGCCTCTAATATTCACATTTTCATATGATTTTGTGTTTATAGAATAAAATTCAATCATTAATATGGTAATGATCTATTAAAACAGTCTGTTTTTTGGCATAATTAAACTTATATTTGCCAAAATTTATAAAGTAATGAACTATAAACTTGAACTCAACACTCAGGAGCCTAATTCTAAAATCGTTTTTAATAACATCATATTTGATTCGTTCAAGATTAATATAGTTGAAAGATATATCGGTTCCATGAAGGCTCGCCCTACGTTATGCGAAGTTTTATTTAAAGTAAGAACTCTGGATAATGTACTTATTAACAGAAAAGATGGTAATATAAGAGTAAAGATAAAGGGTGATGATTTTGAAACGTATCAGAAATTATCACGCGACCTGAATTCTTATGAATACAAAAACAAACTGATTAACAGAAAAGAGGTAGAACAGAATTATGTTCATTTCATCCTGAGTTTAGTGATCACAAATTATCAGCTTAACTAAGCTGGCCGGGTATTTTCCCTCTGAATTTTGCGGAGGGAAAATTCTCGTACGTTAGTTTAGTAAGGACATAGAAACAACTGTTTTTCAAAGCCTTGAAAAATAAGATTATAAAGAGAAGTACATTTTGTTTCTCGGTACTTCCGGACTGGAAAATGTTTTAAAAAGTAAAGTTTAAATCAAATTATCCGTTATTACGTAGGATATTGCTTCAATTATATTTTTCACTCCAATTCTTTCAAACAATTTGCTTCTGTGAAACTTTATTGTACTGGGCGACACAAACAGTTGTTCTGCGATTTCTTCTATTTTTAATCCCTGGAGATACAGCCGTATGATCTCGATTTCCCTTATCTTTAAGGTTATTTTGCATTCTTCTGTCCATTTTCCGGTAAAGAGATTATATTTCCAGTAGGTTTCTGAAGTATTGGATATAATCCTGATATTTCCTGCATTCCTGTTCAGGGAATAAGACACCACACAGACTATTTTGGAAATTTCACCATGATCATCCAGTTCTATAGGGGTGATCCTATGGTTAACAAGCACATCTACACTGTTGGTATACTTAAGATGGAAATCATAGGTAATAGTGTGTATTTTTTTTCTTCGGGTGACAGGCATTCAAAAAATTTGAGTCCGTAAGTATTTACTTTTCTTAGTATAATTATATTCAGACTTAAACCTATTGTAGAAAATTACTTAAAAGACAAAAAACACCTGCTTTTATTGGATTTTCAACATTAAGTGAAATTTTTAAACACAATATACACACAAAAACAGGCATTAGATTGAATATTAAAAAAAGAATTAAAATAAAAATCAAGTACTCTCTTTACTGATAGTGTTTGAACAGAGGTTCCCTTCAAATTAATTCATCAAGCTTTGATTTAAAACTATACAAAAGTATAGTCAGTTTATATTTTTATTAAATTATTTTTATCCAAACAATAAAATGGAAAATGCTCTAAGAAAAAATATAAAAATGAAATAAATTTTGCCAGTTATAATCAGACCATTAACAAGCCATTAGGTGCGCGATCTTGTATCTAAGGTATCAAACGGCATTCATACGTTTCTGAAAAGATTCCCTCTTTTTCAGTATTTTCTTATTTTTTCAGACAATCCAATGATTACTTTTTAATAGAAATGGTATATTGAAATATAACAATTAATAAAAAATTAATAATAAAATCATAATCGTTTTTAAAAAAAGAATTCGTAATTTTTAGAACGAAAATTTAACGATGCATGAAAAGTATTATATTTTGTTTATTGTTCCTTCTATTGAGTCCTCCTCTTTTAGCACAAAGAGATACAGATCATTGGTTTGCACCTTATTACGGGTCTGTAAATTATACGCAGGCACTCTATCTTTCTACCGATTCTGCAACTCCTTTTGTTGTTACAATTAACAACAATAATGTCCCAATAGGTAATGTCACCATCAGTAAAGGGTCTCCTCAGACCTTTGTGGTGCCGGCTAGTATTATAGCAGCTAATGTTGCTTCAAATGCATTCACTACTATCAATAAAGGTTTATATGTACATGGAAGCAAGCCATTTTACTGTTCATTAAGAATGGTAAGCGGTACTGTACACGCTGAAATTATAACAAGTAAAGGAAAAGCCGGTATAGGCAAAGAATTTTTTGTAGCCGCAACTCCTACTACTTCATCACTTAACATATTTAACTTCTCAGCAGGCATATTGGCAACAGAGAATAATACCGTTATCACCACTACTTGGAATGGAAATGTAACTTTCTTTGGAGGAACACCTGCCACCCATTCGCAAACAATCACTCTCAACAAAGGACAATCCTTTATTTTTGCCGGAGGTCCTGGAATAGGAGGTCAAAATATATCAGCTTTTATTGGAGCTAAAATTGTTTCTGATAAACCGATTACCCTTACCAACGGAAATATCAATGGAAATTTTGGAAACAACACCAGCATGGGATCTGATGCGGTTCTTGATCAGGCTGTACCTACGGATAGGCTTGGTAGCACCTTTGCCATAGTAAGAACAAGATCTACCGATCCGGATCTTGAAGGTGGTATCATTGTAGGAACAGAAAACAATACACAAATATTTATTAACGGTTCCAACACTCCTGTTGCGACCATCAACAGTGGGGAATTTTACAGAGTTTCAGGAAGTAACTATGTGCAGCAGGGAAATTCCGGACATTTCAATATGTTTATTACGACTTCAAAAAATGTCTATTTATATCAGTTGGTCTCTGTAAATAACAGCAGTGCAACGGTTGGATTCAACTATATCCCGCCATTGAACTGCTTTTTACCCCGAAAAATTGATGAAATCGGGAAAATCAATGAAATGCCAACAGGACCAGGGGTAACAAGCACTGTCCCAACCGGCACTGTTGTAAAACTGAATATTTTAACGGAAACCGGAGCCAATGTCACGGTAAACGGCATTACTCCCACTGCCGCACAAGGACCTTTCCCATTGACAGGAAATAGCAGCTGGGTAACATATGCTATCCCATCCATCACTGGAAATATAACTGTAGTTTCTGATAAAGCTGTAACAGCAGGTATTAATGGTGGTTACAGCACATCAGGATACGGGGGTTATTTTGCAGGTTTCTCTTCCATCCCACTGATTTCAAAAAAGACCGGAGACTGTATTCCGGGTATTGTATTGGAAGTAAATGACAGCTATGATACCTACCAATGGTTTCTCAACGGAAATCCTATTAACGGAGCCAATACCAATACTTATACTCCAGTGGCTGCGGGAAATTACACCGTGAAAATTTCAGTAAGCACTTGTCCACCGGCAACCACCCCTGTCTATAAAGTATACACATGTCTTCAGGAATCTACAAAAGCGATTACTGTTTGCGAAGGAAATCTTACGATGGTACCGGAATTTACCAATTCCACCCAAACTTACGTTCCGAGTACAGTAACGATTATTACTTCTCCAACAAACGGTACTGCTACCATTGATGCAGCAGGAGTAATTAATTATGTTCCCAATTTCGGTTTTCTGGGTACTGATACCATTGTTTATAAATTTTGTGGGAATGATCCGGAATTTACAGATTGTGAACGGGTAACTGTAACCCTTACTGTTTCTGAAAGCCCCATTGTAAAAGATGCAGCTTTAAGATCATGTTTCCAGCCATCCAATCCGTTGTTTGGGTTATTTGATTTAACAACGGCAGGAGTTAATGTACAACCGGGAATTACTAAGCAATACTATCCATCTCCTACTGATGCGCATAATGGGACAAACGAAATTCTGACTCCCACCAACTACATTGCTCCTAACGGTTTGGTTTACATTAAGGTAAGCAATGCCAGCGGATGTTATAAAATTGCAAAAGTAACTCTCACGGTTATTCCTCCCAGCTATTCAGAAGCATTAAAGGATAAAATTATCTGTATGGAAAGTACAACCATATTAGATGCAGGACCAGGCTATACCTCTTATGAATGGAGTACTGGAGCGACAACACAGTCCATCAAAAATGCAGGGGTTGGGGTCTACTGGGTAGATCTGAAAACCAGAGAATGTACTACCAGGCAAACAGTGAAGGTTTATGCTTCTGAAAACCCTGTTATTTCAGATATTAACATTAACAATAATACGGTTACCTTAAATGTAATTGCAGGTACAGCGCCTTATCAATATTCGATGGACAATATCAACTGGCAGAGTGAAAACATATTTACCAATATATCCCGCGGAAGCCATACTTTCTATGTAAGGGATTCATATAACTGTGTTCCTGTACAGGTAGAAATTACGGTTCCTAATTTAATAAACATCATCACCCCTAACGGTGATGGAATCAATGACGTACTTGATTATTCTGCTTTGGCAAATAAAAGTAATTTCACATTCGGTATCTACGACAGATATGGAAGCAGAATTCATACAGGAAGTAAATTAAACGGATTCAAATGGGACGGAACCATGGATGGTAAAAAAGAACCTACAGGAACTTACTGGTTTGAAATGGGCTGGAATGAGAACAACACAAAACAAACCCCAATAAAGTATACAGGATGGATTGTAGTAAAAAACAGGAACTAACACCAGCCTTCCATGGTAAAATATCCAACATTTAAATTTCTATTTTTATTATGAAAAAGTTATTGTACATACTCTTCATTATTAATTCATTATTACTGTTGGGCCAGAAAAACAGTAACATACAATTTGCGGTTTACAATGATGCCGTTGGAACCAGCAGCATGTTTAACCTTTACAAAAGCAGTATTGAAAAATTAAACGTTTTTAAAACCAAGGCCAGTCTGCCTTCTCATTTAAAAAAGTTTGACTATCTGGCTGACAACGGTTTAATAGAGATCACGTTTAAAAAAAATGAAGGTTATCCTGATAGTTTATCGCTGGAAATGCTTAATGAGCAGAGCGATCTTCCTAAAGACAGACCAGTGTTTATAGAAGGATATCAATTTAATGATACCTCTACCCGGATCTACAGTGAAATGATCACCAACATTGAACTTAAAGATTGTAATGGATTGCAATGCATCCATATTTCCACCATAAGAAATTAACCACTGGTTTTTAATCGGGAATTAATTTACTACGGGGACTATTTCGAAATGAAATAGTCTCTTTTTTATTTTAATAATTTAGAAAACCAAACATAGATATCCATATCAACGGGAATATCCAGTTTTTTTCGCAAATTGTATTTCTTGGTCTGCACAGTTCTTACTGAAGTATGAGTATACCCGGCAATTTCCTTGGTAGAGAAATTAAGATAAATGTAGGCACAGAATCTTACTTCTGAAATTTTTAAAGGCGAAACCTTCAGAAGCTCTTCAGAAAAACGGGGGCAGTATTCATTGAAACGGGTTAAGAATTCAGCATTATTTTCTTTAGCAAGTTGTATAACTTCTTTAAAAATACATTCCTGTACCGGTGGTTGATGAGGAACATCAAGTGTATCCAGGTTTCTGCTTTTATATTTTTTATAGTAAAACCAGAAAAGGAAGATGAAAAAAACACCTATTACAATGGTTCCCGATAACAGCCATATCAATCTTTCTGTAAATTCCTTCTCCTTTTTGCCTTCAAGCTCATCTCTTTTATCAATAAAATCTTTTAAATCATAGCTTTGATGCTCCCCAGCAGTTTGAATATCCAGTAACATATCTGCATAAAAAGCAGCGCTGTCTTTTTCATTTATTTCCTCATAGAGGTTTTTCAACTCATTGGCTACAGGTTTTTGATGAGGCACATTCTTAAAGTGATTGTTCGCAATTTTTTTACAGATCCATAGGTATTGCTGTGCATTTTCAAAGTCTTTTATTGTTCTGTAATATTTTGCAGCGTTAAACAAAGTAAAGTACAAAACGCCTTTATCACTTGTTTTTTTTAAATCTCCCAATGATTCCTGTACATAGATCTTTGCAGAATCAAGCTTACCCAGATCAACATACACTGCCGCCAAATATGCTGTTGTTTTATAACTCCAGGCTAATTTGGTTTTATGCATTTTGTATTGATTATTTTTATTTTCTCTGTATATTTTGGAGTATTGATAGGCAATTTTAATCTTCTTTAATGCCTTTTCGGTATCGCCCATTTCATTATAAAACCCCGCGTACTGCCAATTGATCAGATAGGTATAGTAAGCATTATGCTGCTCCAAAGTCTTCTCATAAATTTCATCCATCTGCCGTAGCGCAGTAACCCGTTCTCCCAAATTATAATAAAGTAAAGATTTTAAAAGATTGAGATATAAAACAATTTCAAAATCTGTTTCTTCATTAATTAAGTTTTCATTCTCTACTTTCCCTATATAGTAGAATGCTTTTTTAACATCATTATTTTTGTTGTAAATATTGGCAATCTTAAGATATCCTAATGCGATGCAGTCCTGGTAGGAATTCATCCGGCAAATTGTTATAATATTTTCAATTTTTTCTATTTCTTTTGGACCGGATGTACAAAATTCAATATCAAAAAGAATATTCTTCAACTGTTCTTCAGTTTGTTGTGCGTAAAAAAGGGAAGAAATTAAGAAAAGCAGAAAACTTAGATTTTTTATCATGAGTACCCCATACTATTTAATGCAATATTAATACTATAACAATTCAATAAAAGACAAAATATATACGTATTACATACACAATACGCAAATACAACAATTAAAACCGATTTATATTACACAATTAACAATTACTTTTGACCGGAAATTACTTCATTATTTAACTCCACAACAGAAATCAATAATATTCTAAGGCCAGCTCATAACTTCTTAACTCAAAATATACACATCAATTCTATGAAAAAATTACTACCCTATTTCTTTTTGTTCTCTGCAATATTTGCAAAAGCACAGAATGACAACTGCTCCGGAGCTACTCAAATAACTGTTGGAACAGATTTTACCTCTGGAGCCGTTATCTCAAATAATACAGCTTCCTCCACAGACAATACATTGCCTGTTTGTAACCCGGATGCTGTAGAAAATGTCTGGTTTAAAGTGGTGGTTCCGGCTAGCGGAAATTTAACAGTAGAAACCCGCTCAGTTTCAAATTCGTCATTTGATGATTCCGTACTTACAGTGTATACCGGAGACTGTAATTCTTTAACGGAAATTGCCTGTGATGATGATAGTGGAGAAGGCTCATTTTCAAAAGTCAAATTAAGCGGTCAGACTCCCGTAACTACTTTATACATAAGTGTTTGGAAGTACAGTTCAAATACAGAAAATGGAGAATTTCAGGTTTCTGCCTATGAAGTTTCTCCTCCTTCTAATAATAATTGTGCAGGTGCTACAACCTTGACAGTAGGAACAGACTTTCCTTCAGGTTCAGTCACAGTCTCTAATTCAGGTGCTACTACAGACGATGCTCTTCCCTCCTGCAATCTGGATTCAGTTGAGAATATATGGTTTAAAGTTGTCGTTCCGGCTAGCGGAAATATAACCCTGGAGGCTCAGGAAGTTTCAGGATCCCCGTTTTCTTCTCCGGTGATTTCAGTATATAGTGGTACTTGTGGAAATTTAACAGAAATCGCTTGTGATGTTACCAGTAGTCAGAACTTCTTACCATTGGTTTCATTAACGGGGCAAACACCAGGAACTACTTTATATGTAAGTGTATGGAAGTACAATTCCTCTACAGACGATGGAGAGATTCAGATTTCCGCTTATGACAATACAATCTTGTCTACTCATGAAACTTTGAATAGCAAAAATAAGATCACCGTATTGCCTAATCCTTTCAGCGATGTTCTTAATATTTCAGACATCTCAAAAGTCAAATCAGTTACAGTTACTGATGCATTAGGAAAACCCGTTAAAACAATTGAAAAACCTTCATCTCAGTTGTACCTGAATGATTTAAAAACAGGATTATATCTTGTTACTTTAAAAATGACAGACGGAACTACAAAAACGATTAAAACAATTAAGAAATAGCACTTTTTTTCAGAATCAGAAAATAGTTTTTAATATTTAGGATATCTACTATCTGCAGGTTTGTGTTATTTTCCTGCAGGTTTTTTAAAAAACTTTGAAAGTTCAAAACACATTATACTTTTTCACATTTGCACAGAAGCTGTTTCATGAATGAGATAGCTTCTGTTTTTTAAGATCAATTTTATTTCAGTAATTTGGAAAACCATACATAAATATCCATATCACTGGGAATATCCAGTTTTTTCCGCAAATTATATTTCTTAGTTTGTACAGTTCTTACGGAGGTAAATGTATAATCTGCAATTTCTTTAGTGGAAAAATTTAGGTATACGTAAGCACAGAACCGTATTTCTGACATTTTTAAAGGAAAAATTTTCAGGAGTTCTTCTGAAAAACCAGGACAGTATTCATTGAAACGGGTTAAAAATTCCGGGTTATTTTCTTTAGCGAGCTGGATGACCTCCTTAAAGATACTCTCCTGAACAGGTAACTGATGAGGCACATCCATCTTATCCAGGCTTTTACTCTTGTGTTTTCTGTAATAATACAGGGAAAGAACAATGAAAAGAATACATACAGCAATACTGACTGATAGTATCAAAAAGAGATTTTTTGCCTCTTTTTTTCTTTTGCTGGTTTCCAATTCGTTTTGCTTATCAACAGTGTCATTTAAAATCTGGTATTGCTCGCTGCTTGAAGACTCTATATCCAGCAGCCAGTTGGAATAGTAGCCAATACTGTCCTTTTCTCCCAGGCTCTCATACAGAGCTTTAAGTTCATCAGCAACCGCTATTTGATAATTTTCACTTTTATAATAATTTGTAGCAATATTTTTGGAGATCCAAAAATAATGCTGAGCCTGCGGGACATTTTTAACCGCTTTAAAATATCGTCCGGCATAGAATGAAGTAATATATTTGATCCCGATATCATCTACTTTTTTTTCATTCCGTATCGCTTCATCAATGTAGATTTTTGCTGAATCCAGTTTATTCAGATCTGTATAAATTCCCCCAAGATAAGCAGATGTCTTATAGCTGTTACTCAACCTGTTTTTATCAATCCGATACCGGTTTCCTTTATTCTCTCTGTAGATCTTTGAATATTTATATGCTATTTTGCTATACTTCAATACGAGATCCTTTTTTTTCAACTCATCATATTTACTGGCATACTGTCTGTTAATCAAATAAATAAAATAGGCATTGTCCGTTTTCATTGCATCATCATAAATTTCATCCAGCTGCTTAAAAGAAGCCACTCTCTCCCCCAGCTTCTGGTATAAAAAAGACTTCTGTAAATGGAAATAAAATATGACTTCAAAGTCTGTATTGGAATTGATAAGATTTTCTTTCTCTACTTTATTGATATAATAGAAAGATTTTTTCGTATCATTCAGTTTGTCATAGATATTGGCAATCTTAAGATAGCCCAGCGCAGTACAGGTAGTATAGGAATTTTTCTTACATACTTTAATAAGACTGTCAATTTTTTCTATTTCCCGAGGTCCGGCCTTAGAATAATCTATATCAAAAATGACATTCTTCAGTTCTTCCTCTGTATGCTGTGAATGCATTAAAGAAGAAATAAATAAGAGCCAAACAAATAGTCTTTTCTCCATAACTCTACCAAAAACATAAATATAATATTAACACTACATCAAAGCAATATCGCCCGAAACACATACGTATTACATACTCTATCTAACAAAACAGCAAGTAAACATCGTTTGTATTACAAAATTAGCAATTACTTTTGAATACCCGAATTTTATATTCAATCTTCAAATACCATTGTTAAATACCTAATTTTTAAAATGAGAAAAACTCTATTATCATTATTTTTGATATCAGGATTCTGTCTTTCCAATGCTCAGAGGTGGGAACCCGCTTCACAGAAAACATCCGATATCAGAAGAGAGGTTAAAATCAAGTTTGCATACAAAACTGATATTAATGCTTTGATACAGTTATTAAAAAATGCTGAAGAAACCGGAGCCAATGCAAAAGCTGTCACCATCCAGCTGCCAACTGTAGAGGGAACCATTGAAAAGTTTGCCGTGTACAGCAATCCTGTAATGGAAAAATCACTGGCTGAAAAATATGGATTGGGATCTTATGTAGGGATCGGAATTGATGATCCGTCCAAATATGTAAGGTTCAGTACATCCCCTACAGAAATACAATCAATGATAATCAAAGATGGTATCTTCCAGTTTATAGAGCCCATTACTACGGATAAAAAAACCTATGGTGTATTCTATAAAACTGAAAGAACAGATTCTGAACATGGCTTTAGCTGCAGTATGGAAGGAAAAAAGGAACTGGATATTAAATCCTTGAAAAAATCCGGAAAAAACAAACTTGCAGGAATCAATATTACCGGAAGACCTGCCGCATCCATGTACAGAACTTATAGACTTGCTTTATCTGCAACAGGTGAATATACAACGCTTTTTGGAGGGGTACCGGGCGCACTTGCCCAGATGAATGCTACCATGACTCGTGTCAATGGTGTTTTTGAAAAGGAATTCGCTATCCATTTGAATATACAAAACCTTCCCAATATTATCTATGCCAATCCTGCTAATGATCCTTATACCGGTAATTTAAATACACAGCTGCAACAAACTTTAACCGCACAGGTAGGTAATGCAAACTATGATATCGGACACGTCTTTAATGCGGCAGGAGGAAATGGTAATGCAGGCTGTATAGGTTGTATATGTACCGATCCATCTGTAGCGGAGCCACAAGGTAAAGGTTCAGCTTTTACACAAAATCAGAATCCTGCGGGAGATACATTCGATATAGATTATGTAGCCCATGAGATGGGGCATCAACTTGGAGGCAACCATACATTTTCTACAGTTACAGAAAGTTCAGATGTCAATGTAGAACCGGGAGGAGGTACAACCATCATGGGATATGCGGGAATTACAGCCAATAATGTTCAGATGAACAGTGATGCCTATTTCCATTATTCATCAATCAATCAAATCCTTACCAATCTTGAAGGTAAAGTGGGATGCGGTGCCGCTGAAAATATTGCCAATAACGCTCCTGCCATCACTCCGCTTATTTCTTATCATATCCCTAAGGGAACAGCCTATTATCTGGATGCCAATGCAGTGGATGCCAACGGAGATCAGCTGACGTACAACTGGGAACAATATGACAGTGTGGGAGCTACAAACTCTATTTCAGGGGACAGCGGATGGGGTTTTAACCCTGAAGGATCTCTTACCCGTTCTTTTCCAGCAGTTGCCTCTGGCAGAAGATATTTCCCGAGTCTTCCTATTGTGATGAGTGGTAAATTAACTAATAAAGACACTTGGGAAACGGTTTCGTATATCCCAAGAGTATTACACTATGCTGTAACGGTGCGTGATAATAATCCAAACAGACCATTAACTATTTCTGCTGAAAATACGGTTACCGTTGGAAATGACGGACCTTTCAAATTTAAAGGTTTAAGTACTTCTTCTACCCTTTATAATAATGCATCCAACACCATTACATGGGATGTTGCCAATACAAATCAGGCTCCCTATAACGTTGCCAATGTAAAGATTGAATATACAACTGATCTTGTTAATGGTTCCGCATGGACAGAACTGGTTGCTTCAACTCCGAATGACGGTAGTTTTGATATACAGATGCCGGCAACACTACAAGGCAATATTAAGCTGAGAATTTCGGCGGTAGGAAATATATTTTACACAGTTTCTCCTACTGTTACTATTGGAGCGGCTCCTACTACTTTAAATAATCCCCCAACCGGACTTGCTGTATTTGAAAATGATATAGTAAAAACCTCAGCAACCGTTTCATGGAATCATGTACCGGGAGCAACCTATTCTATCAATTACAGAAAGGCAGGAACGACAAACTGGTCTAATGCTGCCAGCCCTGTTAATTCAGTATTCCTGAATAACCTTGAAGATGAGACCTCTTATGAAGTTCGTGTTGCATCCGTGATTAATAATGTTGCCGGAGCATTCTCCCCTGTTTCTAATTTCAAAACAAAAGGGCTACGCACAGGATATGATTACTGTTTGATGACTACGGGAGGCAATACAACAATTTCGCCATATTTCAGTGGTATATTAAGGGTAAACCTGGCTAATGTCAATGTAACAGGTAATGGAACTACCGTGCAGCATACTTATAAAGATTATTCAGAAGATCCTACGAAACTGATTCAGCTTACACAGGGAGCACAATATAATCTTAATTATGTTGTTTATGCTAATCGTGCAGGAGGAAACTTTCAGGATTGGGTACAGGTATGGATTGATTACAACAGAAACGGAGTGTTTGAAAATTCAGAAAGAATAGGTATTAATGGTGCAGTACCTAATGCCAATGAAGCACACCTTGGAAGCTTTGCCTTTGCTGTTCCGGCTAATGCTTACAATGGAGACAAAACATTAAGAATGAGAGTAGCCAGTGGTTTTTTTAATGCTTCAGCTGATGCATGTGCAAGTCCTTTCGTAAATGCCAATGGTGATATTATCTCTCATGGTTCGGTATGGGATTTTTCTGTAAAAATTAATGCAGCACTTGGGGTTAAAGAATCTGTTCAGTCATCTTCTGATCTTGAAATCTACCCTAATCCTGCCGATACATTTGTAGAAGTAAAAAAACTTAAAGGAAAAGCAGATTACAAGATCTACAGTGCAGACGGAAGACTTGTTCAGGAAGGGAAGCCGGATGGCCAGAGAATCAATGTTGCTTCCCTGATAAAAGGAATGTATGTGATCTCTGTAAAGGATGACAAGACTACTTACACTACGAAATTAATCAAGAAATAGTTAATAATTAGTACCGTGTACCTGTAGGTTATTCGAGATGCCTGCAGGTACTTTTTTCAAGATTTATTAAACTAATACAGCCCAATCATTAACTCATTATAAATCAAAAAAATCTCTAACAAAGTAAATACATTAACATTTTCATTTTAAACACCTTTTAATGTTGTACCTGCAGTATAGATTGGGTTTCCTGCAGGTGCTTTTTAAAAGGTTATCATTAAAAAAAGGATAAAGCAAAATATATAAAAAAACATTTTTTAATCAGAGTTTGTGTTGTGTACCTGCATAAGAAGTGGTTTTCTGCAGGTACCTTTTTTAAAATAACTCTCAAAAAAATACTCTATGATAAAAAAACTACTTTTTCTGATATGCACTGGTTTTTCAGTCTTATCATTCTGCCAATCCGATGAAGTTCTGTTTATCGGAAACAGTGTGACGTATTTTAATGACATGCCTGAAATATTCAAAAATATAGCGGCTTCAAAGGGGAAAAATCTGTCTGTAACAACACATACTCCCGGAGGAACCGGATTTGTAAATCATGTGGATGATCCTTCATTGTATCAAAAGATAAGATCTAAAAACTATAAATATGTCATCATGCAGCCCGGAACCGGTGAATCTGCGGGACATTCCTACCCTGTTGCAGTAACTGCTGAGCGCGGTCGGAAAATCAGAGACTCTATTCGTAAATACAGTCCTTGTTCAAAGATATTTCTGTATGAAATTCCTTATGGAGTACCCTCTGCGAATGAATACAATACCTATTTCGCTTTTCAGCAGAAAATTAAGGATTCCATTACAAAGATGTCTAACCTGATGCAGGTGGAAATGGTTCCTGCCGGAGAATCTGCAAGACATTACTACAATTCTTCCCAGGATCTGGCTCTTCACGGGTCTTATAACGATATTCATCCAGGGCCTAAAGGAAGTTATCTTGTAGCAGCTTCTATGTATTCTGCGATTTTTCAGGATCATGTTTTTCCGTCCACTTTTTATAACGGACTGCCTCAAAACACGGCTGAAAATTTTCAGAATATTGCAGATCTTGTTTTTTTTAATAATCCGCCACAATGGAACAGTAACGCGTTTCATCTTCATTCGGATTTTATAGCAGGAATTAATGGAACAACTGTAAATTTCACCAATCATTCCGCCAATTACACATCTGTATCATGGAACTTTGGTGATGGCATCACTGATTCATCATTGAACCCTGTGCATCAATATACTGCACCGGGAAGTTATACAATCTCGCTTACGGTCATGAAAAATTCCTGTGCTGAAACTTTCAGTAAAACAATTACTATTGGTTCTCTGGGGACTGCGGATATGAAGGTACAGCCTGAGCTTACATTTTACCCTAATCCTGTGAAAGATTTCTGTCATATCAAAAGTAAAGAGAAAATAAAGGACATTATGGTTTATGATATGGCTCAAAGAAAGCTTTCTGACTGGAAAAACCTTCATACTTATGATATACAATTAGATTTTTCAACTTATAGTAAAGGCGTTTATATGATCAGTATTCTTTATGAAAACGATCGTAGGGAAAGCATTAAAATCATGGTCAAATAAATGCGAAAAGAGAACTCGTCTGAGTTCTTTTTTTTGTTGTATTATGAGGTAATCCATTTACAAAAGACTATCCTGCAACCACTTTTTCTGCATATACCACTCCTTCATAGCAGGCATTGTAAATTGCGTTCAATCTTCTAAAACAGGAAGCAAATGTACCATTAACATAGAGATATAAAACGATGGTCTGCAAGGATATCTTTCTCCATAAATTGGTTTTTCACTTTTGAAACACACAAGATATTACAGGAGAAACAGTTTTTTCCACTTGGCAATGGTATTCCTGCTCAATTTAAAATATCTTGCTAATTCAGCATTATTCAGTTTATTATTTTTCTGATAGCTTAGAATTTCCAGAATTGCAGCTTTATCATAGGAACGATGTCTTTGATTGGCAAATTCGGTTTGTTTATTGGCTTTAGGAAAAAGAATATTGTTAATGGTAATTACATCTTTTACTGAAAATATGGGTTTTGACAATATAGATTCACATTCTTGTTTTTTTGCAGGGTATTTCAGACGTACAAGGTCTTCATATATCCTTTTATAATCGGGAGATTCGGGTTTGTGCATAGATTCTTTATTCTTAATCAAAAATCCCCGGAAAGGGGGCAGTGTGGCTGGTCTCCGGCCAATAATAACTAAACATGCTTCGCCACAAAAACTATATTTTAATAAAAAATTCCGAACAGATCGATTTTCTTTATTGTTATAATTCTCTTACAGCACAAATTTGCTTTATTCTCCTTTCGTCTCAAAAAAAACAGGTATGACACAGGTATTACAGTGAGTTAATCCCGGTACAAATCCACTAAAATTATCTCAAATTAAGCATCCAGAGATAAATATCCTCATCTGACGAGATTCCTAATCTTTTGCGTAAACGGTTCTTTCTTGTCTGTACAGACTGAGGCTGAACAAAAGTATATGCTGCAATATCTTTGGTGGAAAAATTAAGAAACAACATGGCACAAAACTTGAGCTCAGTACTTTGCAGCTGAGGTTCAATTTTCATCAGTTTGGGTACAAATTCAGGATAAACCTCCTGAAAACGGGTAAGGAATTCCGGATCATTATTTTTTGCCAGCTGTATTACCTCTTCAAAAGCTATATTTAATTTTTGATTAAGCTCCTTCGTTTCTATTTCCCTGACATTTAACATCTTATTCTTCTTTTTTATTCTTTTATTAATCATAAAGAAAATAACTGCCAAAATTCCAATCCCTCCAATCATGATATAGAGCAAAAGATGATTTTCATTTTTCAGATTTTTTTGTTTTTCTTCCACAAGAAGATCTACTGTATCTTTCAGATTATTATCGTCTATCTTTTTTAAACTGTCATTGAGTCTGCTGTATTTAAGCTCATATTTATTTTCATTATCAATCTGCCCGGTTTTTTCGTATGATCTGGATATTAATCCGTACAACTCTGATAATTTTCTGAAGTTTTTTGCTTTTGCAGCAAGCACTATGGCCTTTTCATAATTGACAATAGCTGCATCATATTGCTTTCTCGCATCACAAATTTGCCCTAAAAGCTTATATGTTGCAAAATTATTATTCCCCCAGTCAACAGCTATAGACTGGGCAAATTTTATATAATACTCCGCAGAATCAATTTTATTTTCATTAAGTTTTGCTTCGGATAAAAGGAGCATAGCTGCTTTCAGACTGGTATTCATCCCCGTATCCATTTTTTTTGATTTTTTCAATTCATCAACAATTTTCTTTCCATAGTAGGTAACAGAGTCGTACATTTTTTTCTCAAGATAATTTCTCCCTACCTGAACCAGAATCATTCCCTTAATAGCATGCCTGGTAGAATCATTTTTTAAATCATCCGCCATTGTCAGATTCTTTTTCAACTTTTTTAACGATTCATCATACATTTTAATTCCTCTGTAATTGATGCTGTATAATATATTCATGGAAATTTCCTGATCTTCAGCATTCGAGTTTTTGAACTCAGGTTCCATCATTTTTAAATAATAATTGCTTTTATTATACCTGTATTGCATGGAAAAAGCCAGTGCTAAATTATAATATGCAGATAATTTTCCTTCCGCATAATTAATATGTTTAGCATCATCCAGTATTGAAAGATTCAATGTAATCATATCATCTGTCTGGCCATCTATAAGAAGAGCATTAGACTCCTCCAGCCTTTTATCAATAGTTGCTGTGGTAATTTTAGGCTGTGCAAACAGCAGTAACGGGAAAAACAAAATAATAAATTTCATAGTGTATCAAATATGTGTAATATATATATGCATATAACATGTATAAAAGTAAAAATTTATTAATTTAATATCAAAATAAGAATTTTAACCTAATAAAAACCAATACCAATAAAACTTAATATAGATCTTTCACATGCATCTTTACTTCTTTTCAGGGGCAATGATAAAATATTTACATAAAAAAATGCCCTATAGAGCCATTACATACATATGACATACCTATGACATTCAATAGTATTGATGCTTTAGCTTATTTTTCAAAGTTGTGATCTGATTCTTAT
Organism: Chryseobacterium sp. CS3K3.1; assembly: GCF_059515165.1. Classification (NCBI taxonomy): domain Bacteria; kingdom Pseudomonadati; phylum Bacteroidota; class Flavobacteriia; order Flavobacteriales; family Weeksellaceae; genus Chryseobacterium; species Chryseobacterium sp. CS3K3.1. The sequence continues at coordinate 45,904 of NZ_JCAKRV010000022.1, forward strand.
TTGAGTCTCAAAGTATTCATCCTTATTCCCTGATCAAATGAAAGAAATCGGTGTGATAACAATTGGATAATAAATTTTTACTTTCTGCAATTAAACCCACTTATAAATATGAATACAGCGAACATCCTGAGCCTGATTCTATTCCTTATACTCATACAACACAGACTCATTAATTCCTATTAAAAGTATAATACAGTGAACAATTTTAAGACATCTATACTTTTTCATTAAAAAGAATAAAACACTCATTACCAATTAATTATAATAATGTCATAGCTATGTCATAGGTGAAATTTTGTACAACATAAAGCCTGGAATGTAATATTGCACCAACAAAACTTATCCATCTGATTTCCAACAAATCCCGGTTACGATCAATGGATCATGAGTTCAAAACAAAAAAAATATATACATCTATGAAAAAATTTTTATTAGCCACAGCTTTACTAGCTTTTTTGAATGTGTATTCACAGGTTGGTATGAATACTACAAGCCCCAGTGCTACAGTTGATGTAGTGAGTAAAGGAAACACCAATGCAACAAAAGCTTTAGAAATTAATGACAGTACCAATAAGGAACTTCTAAGTGTATCTGATGATGGATCAGTGCGCCTGGAAAATTATAAAAACTTCAGTTTATTAGGCACTGATGTTAATGGTAACCTGGTGAATGGGACAACAGCAAGTATTCCTTCTATTGTAGGAATTGCCACAGGGATTGCGTCAACCAGTGACCTTTCCGCCAATACGGAAGCTAAATATAATTTTACTGTGAACAAAATTAATTCTGCAAATCTATCATATAGCTCAGGTAACTTTACCGTATTGAAAGCAGGATATTATGGTATTTCGCTTTATACAAAAAAAGATGTCAGTATGAACTCTCCTACAACCGGAGGAACAGTACAAACCTTTATAAAGAAAACTGTTGGAGCTGCTACAACTGAACTCTCAGTAAATCAAAATGGCTTAACGGATAATGTTTCTTTTGAAGCCAATACTATAGGAGTAACAGCATATTTTAATGTTGGTGACATAATAAGCTGCAGGGGTAATTACACAAGACCTCACAGATTAACTACAGCTTCATTGAGCATTGTATATTATGGTACCTAATCAATTTCCTTTATAGAATACTTTATTTTTAAACTATAAAAGCCACTTTTAAAACCCTCACAAAAGTGGTTTTTATCCTAATCCGTTGATTATGCTTTTTAAAGACATTCACATTGGTGCGCTAATACAAAAACGGGTACAGGAAACCGGATTCTCTTCAGACAGGCTCATGAAATTCATGCAATGCAGCTGTGAAGAACTGTCTGAGATGTACAAAAGCAAGTCATTGGATGCAGAGGTTCTCCTGAAATGGAGCAAGCTTCTGACTTATGATTTCTTTAGAATCTATTCCCAACATCTGCTGCTGTATTCACCTCCCCTATCTTCAGATTATTATCAAAAATCAAGAAAGGAAAAAACGCAGCTTCCGGAGTTCAGAAAAAATATCTATACTATAGAGATGATTGATTTTATTCTTGAGCTTTTAAAAACAAATGAAAAAACAAAACAGCAAATTATAGAGGAATACAGAATTCCCAAAACTACTTTATACAAATGGATCAGAAAATACTAACCTTATTTATCCATGATCATCAATGAAAAATTTTACTTTGATGCCTGCATCTGATCTCCCTCTGGAAAGTGTATGTTCATCCTTTATTTTTCACAAATTTCCGATTCTATTAACACAGATAAAAAATATAAGATTTATTAAAAACTTCGGCATTACATGTACTTCAGAAATATAATCAGGACCATCAAAAGCAGCAAAAACTCTCAATGATTGAGAGTTTTTTCTGCAGTTCAATTTTTAATAATCTGCCTTTGCTATTTCAAACTTATTGATTTTCGCTTGTTTGCTATATAGTGAAGTTTGAAGGAAGTCCTAGTTGCCGATAAAGTTCGCGCAAAGTACGTACATTCAGGTTACCGTTTACGTTTCATTCAATTTCGGATAAATTTAGAAATTTGATTAAGTATAGCCACTGTAAAGATGAAAATTATATTCCAGCAATTTCCTTTCTATCAGTAAATTGAAACAGATTTTCAATAATTTTTCATAAAAAAATCAAATAAAATTTGTTTTTATGACCAATCGGTCATATATTTGCTTCGTTATTCAGTATGATCATGGCAAAAGGGGAAGAAACCAGACAATTCATTATAGAAAAAGCAGCACCTATTTTTAATACAAAAGGGATTGCAGCTACTTCTATGAGTGATATTATGGAGGCCACCAAGTTGTCTAAAGGCAGTATGTATGTTCATTTTGAAAATAAAGAAGTACTTGCCTGTGCCGCTGTTGAGCACAACATGCAAATGCTGACGGAAAGACTTCAAAGAAACTTAAGCCAATACAAAACTTCCAAAGAGCAGTTGTTTGCTTATATTGATTTTTTCAGTGATCCCAATCACCCTCCGGTAGTTGGCGGATGTCCCCTATTAAACTTTGGAACAGAAGCTGACGATACCAATCCGGTGGTTAAAGGAAAGGTAAACCGTGGCATACAACAGGGAGAAAAACTGATTTCCGGTATTATAGAAAAAGGAATTGCCAATAAAGAGTTCAGAGCAGAATGGAACGCGGAAGATTTTGCAACAGTTTTGTTTGCCATGCTTGAGGGTGGGCACTTAATGTCAAGAATGGCTGGCAATAACGATAAAATGATCACTATTGGAAACAGCCTGAAAAAAATTATAGAGGAAAATACGGTATAATTTTTTTATTCAAAATATGACCGATCGGTCATTTAAATTAAAAACAATATTGCATAAAAATTATAATCACAACAATCAATTAAAAAACAAAACAATGTCAAAAACAGTTTTAATTACAGGTGCATCAAAAGGTTTCGGAAAAGCATGGGCAGAAGCTTTTTTAGCAAAAGGATACAAAGTGGCAGCAACAGCCAGAAATGTAGAAACACTTCATGATTTAAAAGAAAAATATGGAGATTCCGTATTGACTTTACCCTTAGATGTAGATAAAAGAGAGGAATCATTAGCAGTTGTTCAGAAAGTACATCAACACTTCGGCAGCATTGATATCCTGATCAATAATGCAGGATATGCATTAACAGGTGCAGTGGAAGAAACCAACGAACAGGAAGCAAGAGCACAGTTTGAAACGAATTTCTTTGGAACTTTATGGCTTACACAGGCAGTACTTCCTATCATGAGAGATCAGAAAAGCGGCCATATCATTCAGGTGTCTTCTATTTTGGGATTAGCTACGCTACCAACCATGGGGCTTTACAATGCTTCCAAATTTGCTGTTGAAGGATTAAGTGAAACTCTTGCCACAGAAGTAAAAGAATTTGGAATCAATGTAACGTTGGTAGAACCTAATGGCTACGCTTCCAATATCTGGCATACAGGAATTAATACGCAAAGTAATCCGGTTTACGACAACATTAAAAAAGCATTCTCGGAATCCGAAACATCTTTCGGAAGCGTTGAAGCGACAGCACCGGCCTTGATAAAGTTAGCAGAAACTGAAAATCCTCCATTACGTTTATTACTTGGAAAAGTAGCGCTTCCATTTGTAAAACAGAATTACGAACAGCGTCTAAAGGTTTGGGAAGAATGGAATGATGTATCTGTAGAAGCTCACGGATAATTTCCAAAATGCATTAACAAAATAAGCTCCGTTATAATAAAACGGAGCTTATTTTTTATCTTTTTTTAAGCCGGTAAGGCTCTCTTTTTCCGTAGCACTACTTCCCATCAGTCTCCTATTTAAACCATCTTCCTGTTCACCATCTGAAATGTCTGTTTCGCTGTGAAATATGACTATTTGAACACATTTCTCGTTTCCCAGGCGTATCTCAGGGTATAATTTTGTCTCATCAAAAAAGAAAAACAGATTTAAAATCTAATACAGCAAAACAATGAAAACAACAATTTCAACAATCCTGTTAGCAGCAACTTTTATCTTAGGCACGCCTGCTATTTCTAAAGCGCAAAAAATTGAGGCTACCACTCTATCATCAAAAAATGATACCAGTATCCGGCCTTTTCACATCAGTATCCCGCAATCTCAGCTGGATGATCTTAAAAAACGGATTTCCGAAACCCGATTCCCGGATAAGGAAACGGTGAAAGATGCTTCCCAGGGTATTCAGCTTGAACAGTTAAAAGAGCTGGTCACCTATTGGGGCAATGGGTACGACTGGAGAAAGGTGGAAGATAAGCTGAATTCACTTCCCCAATTTGTAACAAAAATTGACGGGCTTGACATCCAGTTCATCCATGTACGTTCAAAGGAACAGAATGCTATGCCTGTGATCCTTACCCATGGCTGGCCGGGTTCTCCACTGGAGTTTATCAATACAATAGGTCCATTAACAGATCCTGTTAAATACGGAGGAAAAGCAAGTGATGCCTTTGATGTGATTATACCAGCTATTCCGGGATATGGTTTTTCAGAGATTCCTACTGAGCCTGGCTGGAACCCGGACCGTGTTGCCCGCGCATGGGATGTACTGATGAAAAGACTCGGCTACAAAAAGTATGTTTCTGAAGGTGGCGACCATGGTTCCGTTATTTCTGATGCATTAGCAAAACAGGCTCCTTCTGGCCTTTTAGGAATCCACCTTACCATGCCGGCTACTATTCCTGCCGAACTTGTAAAACCGATCAATGCCGGTGATCCCGCCCCGTCAGGACTTTCTGCCTCAGAAACAAAAGCATACAATGCAATGAGTACATTCTTTGGAAGAAATGCAGCTTACGGAGGAATGATGGTAACACGTCCACAGACAACAGGATATCTGCTTTCTGATTCTCCAACAGCCTTAGCAGCATTCCTTTACGAAAAAATTGCAGAATGGAGTGAAAGTGATCTTCATCCCGAGAATGTCATTGGCCGTGATGCTATCCTCGATGATATTACCCTTTACTGGCTTACCAATACGGGAGCGTCTTCTTCACGTTTCTATTGGGAAAATAACAAGAATAATTTCAGTGCCGAGGCGCAGAAGACGAAAGACATTAAAGTTCCTGTAGCTATTTCGGTATTCCCTCATGAGATTTACCAGGCTCCGGAAAGCTGGTCGAAGCAGGCATATCCTACTTTATATTATTATCATAAAGCTTCAAAAGGCGGACATTTTGCAGCCTGGGAACAGCCGCAGGTCTTTACGGAAGAGCTTAGAGCCGCTTTCAAAGAGTTAAGAAAAAAACTTTAACAATATCAATCAACAATATCGTTTAATCTAAATAATAAAAATATGGAATTAAATACCATTCAGGAAGTAGAAAATACAACAGTAATCAATATCAGTAAAGTGTTGTATTCCGGTAATGTCATCGTAACCGGAGGCCGTAACGGAGAAGCAAAAAGCAGCGACGGAAAGTTAGATATTGAATTAACCTCTCCCGGTTCAAAAGGAAACGGAACCAATCCGGAACAGCTATTGGCAGCAGGATGGTCGGCATGTTTTATCGGGGCTATGCATTTGGCTTCTGCAAAAATGCAAATTGATCTTCCTTCAGACCTGTCCCTAAATACCTCTGTAGACCTTGCCACCAATGATGACGGATTTTTCCTGCAGGCTCACCTACAAATCCTTCTGCCAGGCCTTGCAATAGATGAAGCCAGAAAAGTTGTGGAAACCGCTCATGCAACATGTCCTTATTCAAAAGCAACCCGCGGAAATATTAATGTAAAGATCGATATAGTGGTGTAGTTTTCAGAATGTTTATCTCATTTTGATTAAAGCCTTCCCTGCCAAAAGCAAGGAAGGTTTCTTTTGCTGAGATCTGTCTGATAATCCGGATATAAAGGTCTGTTATATTAATTTCCAAAATTGACAAAATGAGGAACATCCGTGGCAAAGCTGTTCAATGGTAAAAGATTATTCCTGTTACTGTTAAAGTCAAAAACAGAATTATTATCAAAAGGGACACGCGGATAATACATGAAAGAAATCTGAATCCTGTTGAAAACCAGATAAGGATTATTAATTAAAACACCGATCCCGATTTTTGTATTGGCCTTAGTTTTAAACAGCTTATCATCAGGCATTCCGAGCCAGCCCACTGCAGTCGTTAAATATGGACTGAAGTGAAAATTCTTCCAGGTTTTATTAATAAACAATTGAAGCTGATACCTCAGCACTATTTTTTTTGTGCCGATATAATCAGAATTATAAACGGGGAACTCGTCTGTAGAAGAAAGGTTGATTCTATCCTTATACGAATAATTATGCTGTGGATTTCCCAATGCCAGTGTTGGAGAGAAGAAATGTCTTGCTTTGGCAAATTTCCAGTCCATGAGGTTTGTAAAATAAGTTCCGTCAAAACGGAAAGATTCTCTGTTCTGGCTGTCTTCATTAAAAAATCTTCCAAACTGTGCTTTCACGGTGAAATACCCCAATCTGGTAAAACGGCCATAAGATGCAGAAATTCCCACATACGGATTCACTTCTTTATTTCTTGATAAGCCTCCGGCAATGACATTGACAGAATTACCATAAGCAATATCCTCCGGCAAATCATACTGGAAAATATTTTTCTGAACCGAAAAGTTTCTCTGAATAAACCCTACAGACATCAGGAAACTGTTGTAAGAACTGAAATATTGATACTGATCGATTCCCGGGCTGTCTTTGTACTTATAGTTCTGAAATCTTCCTATGATGGCAATATTACTGGAAACCTTCTCTTTGGGATCCGATGAAACCGGAATCTGATAACCTCCCCATAAATCCTGACTGTACACTTTGATCTGAACTTCGGGAAAAGTGGTATCTGTATTTATCGGAAGTAAAACTTTCCGCATGAAATATTCAAATGTAAAACCTCCCGCCCATTTCGTCAAAGGGGAAAAAAAGTCTCTTCTGAGGCTGAAATTAATTCTTTCATTTTTCGAAAAGTCCCGTTCTCCAAGAATCTGGGCATTGATATAGGTACCAAAAAGATTATGGGTAGTATAGCTGCCTAAAAGATAATCCTGCTTTTCTTTGGAATCGTTTCTATAAAGAAAGTCCAGTGTGTGTCCCAGTCCCAGCACATTTTCTTCCGTAACTCCCAAACCGATTTTACTTCCGGAATAGCTGATTCTCGGCTTCAGACTCCAGGAATCCAATACCTTTACCACAACATCTATAGAATCCTGACTGGAAGTACTGTCGGAAACACTGATATTAACTCTGTTGATAAAAGGCATTGTTCTCAGCAAACGTTCAGATTCGTAGAGTTTTTGGGCGTTGTACTCTTCTCCTTCTTTAAAAAGTAAAAAATTATTGATTGTTGATCTTCTGGTACTGGAATGAAGATGATCCTTTATCCAATCATACCATTTACCTATTTCCTTACTGTCATTAGAGCCATATCCAAAAGGGTCAATGGTTTCTATCCTGACATTCCTGATAATTTTTTTGTTATAAGTATTTTGTAAAAGCTTTTCAGTATTGGACTTCACGGAAGTGGAATCCGGCTCTCTACGAAATATAAAACGGTGAATGAATTTGGTAACTTTTCTCTTATCTGAAAATTCTTCTATTTTATAATACAGCGAATCTTTCTTTTCCTGTGCATTTAAAAAGAAAAAACCGCTTAAAAGGAAAATCAGAGTTACAGTCGTTCTAGCCATTAGTCATCAAAAATTCAATAAAGTTTGTTGTATCAATTTGCAAGCCAATAAGGGCTGATCATAGATAAAGAAACAATTTTTATGAGAAAATAGTGAAAGCAGGCCCTTATCATCATTTTTTCTACATCTTAAAAAAGAAATAAACCACTGCAACCCATTCTTTTTTTATACCATGAGCGTAGCCTATTGTGCTGCAGCTGGCATTTTCAACGGTTCCATCCTCTTTAATATACCCCAAAGTAGAGCGGCTGCTATTTTCTACTGTTCCATCTTCCTTTACATATCCCACTGTGGAACGGCTTTTATTTTCAATGGTTCCATCGTTTCTGATATAGCCGATTGTAGAACGGCTGCGGTCTTCAATAGTACCGTCACTCCTGATATAACCTACGGTAGAATGGCTGCTGTTCTCAATCGTTCCGTCACTTTTAATATATCCTAAGGTGCTTCGGCTGGCGGATTCAATGGTTTGTGCCTTTGTCAGTATCATGCCTGTTACTGTGACCATTAAAAATAGTATTTTTTTCATCCCTTTTTAAAGTTTTACCTCATTCTAAGTTAAGATTCTCTTTTTAATTTTCTAAACAATTTTAAAGCTAATTTAAATCATAAAACAAAGGCATTCGATACATTCCTTTTTTTGTTATTTTTACTCATTATAAATAAAAATAATACATGAAAAAATTCGTACTTACGGGAATAGTTATTACAGGAGGCTTTCTAACAGCAAAAGCACAGTGCAAGCCGGTGACCTCTCTTGCAGAAAGTTTTGATACATGGAAAGATATCCATAAATGCTGGACTGCCCAATCCGGGAAAGCGATGCTTTATGCAAGTGACAAAAGAATTATATTCTACTCCATGAGCAATCCGGGAGAAAATATGTATCTGGTAACTCCCGAAATTAAAGCCGGAACCTATACGCTGTCTCTTGACCTTTCTGATAACGGAGGAGAAACAACATTAGAACTTTTTTCAGTAGATAATCCTTCTGATATAAAGACCTATACGGCAATTACCAAACCTTCCAAAATAACAGGAGAGAAAAAAACATTTACGGTTTCTTTGAAGAAAGATTCACATTTAGGGTTGAAAGTGATGCTGAACGGAGTACATCAGGCTGTTTATATGGATAACTTGTCTCTACAGGCAAAGAAATAGATGCAGGATAAAGCCTAAAGATTATCAACAACAGAGCTTACCATTTGACAATAAAAGTCTCCAATAGCTATTATTCAAAAAAAACAGCTCATATCAAATGCAAAAACTTAGAGTGAAAATTTCACTCTAAGTTTTCTATTTCTAGTTGTTAAGAACGCAGTAATTACCATACACGGATTATAATAAGAAAATACGTCTCCATTTTGTAACAGTATTTCGGCTTAATTTAAAATGTCTGGCGAGCTGGCTGTTATTTAGTTTATGTTTTTTTTGATAGGCAAGTATTTCAAAAATAGTCTCTTTATCATAAGATTTGAATTTTTGGTTCTCGGATAACCTGTCAACAAAAATAATATTATTAACTTTCAAAACATCAGATAAAGACATGGATTCTTTTGACAGATATCGCTTTACATTTTCCCATTTATCAGGGCATTTGGACTTGATGAAATCATGATAAATCTTTTTATAATCAGGGCCTGTATTTATTATCTGTATTTGCTTATCCATTTATTTAATGTTGACTTGGGAATTCCGTAGTGATTAATGATTTCCTTAGTAGTTCTTTGTTTATTTTCTAAAAGTTCCATCATATAGTCTATGATTTCCCTGGTATATAAACTTTTGCGGAACTGAGGCAGTTTTGATTGTACTCCGTTTTTATTTTGGCTGGCAATGGGAGCGTATAATATTAAATGATGGGAATAGAGACGAAAAAAGTCATATTTTAATAATTTTGACCATTTAAGAAGTATCTCCACATCCAATGATTTCTTAGAATACATTTCCAGAATCTCATTTTCTGTTGAATGTAAGAATCTGCAGATCCTGTTCATAGTAATATCCTGTTCATTGACAAGTTCATATACCAAAGCACCGATATGAATGTCTTTCAAATTTTCCATCTTAAACTAATTTATCTGTATTCAAAAAGCAATTTTTTTATAAGAAGTAAGTTCCTGTTCTATCTTTCATTAAATTGTTGGATATATCTTTTAAAAGCTGATTGACTTCATTCTCACTACAAAACGTGATATCAATATTTTTTCTTAATATTCTTCCTGAAGAATTCAAAAAAAGAAGGATTAAGTATTTTCTAAAAGTCTGTTCCTTTATTTCAATTCTTACAATTTTCTTTTGCGCCGTTTCTAAAACAAAACTTTTTCCTCTGTTTGAAGGCCATTGATAGCTTTTGATGGAAATCATCTTTCCGGAATGCTCATATTCGAATATAAACCGGTTCTTTAAGAATCCATATACGAGTACCAGCAAAGTCATCAAAGAAAAAATTTTTAAAGTAAGGATGTATTTCAAATACATGAGAATACCAATGCACAAAAAAAGCAGTGCCAACGCAGCTAAGTGAACAGTCATATAATGATCTACTCTTTTTTTATTATTTATTTTCATCACTCTTTAATTATCAAAATTGTGTCTATTATTATTTATTTTCTCTGACCTAGCAGCCGTGCTAACAAAAAACTTTATATTATAATTTTAATCATACTTAATTTTCTATTTACATTCATTCACTTATTACTCCTCTTTTGTTTTTTAAGACAAACAGACTTCATTCATAATTTAATCAGTCAAAACATATTATTTCTTTTAAAATCATAAATAAAAAAATCTCAGTTTAGTGAAATATATACAGAATTTTGTTTAAAAAATTTGAGAATTTATTTAACTTTCAGCTGTTAAAGAAAGCATTAAAATCAACGACGCAAATATCTGATAATCTTATAAAAACGTAAAATAATCCATGTAAAAATAGATTAGCAATATTGTAATTTTTAATTGTATATCATGTAGTTTTTAAATGACATTTAATTCTTTCAACAATGATTTATTTTTACTACATTTATAATTATTCAATCTAATAAAAACACAAATGCATCAACTCCCTTTACTGTCTCGTACAGCACTTATAGTGTTACTATTATTCTGGATACAACTTTGTGATGGCCAGCAGGCAGCTTCTGTATGGTATGACACGGATAACGGCCTTCCCCAGAATAGTGTAAAAGATATTATGAAAGATAAATACGGATTTATATGGCTGAGTACAGAAAACGGGTTAGTGCGCTATGATGGATATAATTTTGTTGCCTATAATCATCTTAATCTTAAAAACAACAGATTTACTTCTTTTTTTGGAAGTATCGAAAAAGATTCCATTTATAATTCTACAGCTTATACTGAAAATATTGTTGTAGTGTCCAAAAGAAATGTGAGTGCTTTCCATCATATGAACAGCTACACTAAAAAAATACTGAATGAAAGCAGGTTATATGGATTATTTGTAAAAAACGGAACTCCTGAAAAAATAGATCATAAAAACTTCTTCCTTTATTTTGACAAAAAGAACTCCTATCATCTGTTTAATAATGGAACTATACAGTATAATGATAAAAAGACCGCATCAATAAAGGAGCTGCATAAGCATTATATCGCCGATACTTTTTGTTTTGGACAAGATATTTTTATTATCCACAAGAAATTAAAAAAAATCATTAAAATTTCGTCCGGGCAAGCCAGTTATTTAAGTGCTTCAGAGATTTTCTTCCGGAAACATGTCAAAGTATACTGGAGCCAAATCAACAATCAATGTTTTATCTTTCATCATAATTCATTGTATAAGGTCTCCTATCAAAACAATGAGATCGGATTAAAAAAAATGATAGACTATAATCTCAATGAGAATTCTTTAGCATCTGTTTATCATGATGAGGTTAATAATAAATTATATCTTGGAACATTATCGGACGGGTTAAATGTAGTAAAGTTTAATAATTTTCGTGTAGCCAACCGGTCAAACAAATCTTATGAAAATATTTTTTATTCTATACTTCCTTTTGAAAATGATAAAGTAATTACTTCATCAGGAGATGTATACAATAAGGACGGGCTGGTAAAACAGTATTATTTTAACACTACAAGCAAATATTTTTTATTTTATGATTCACAAAAAAATATTTTTGTTCAAAATGGTATTTCACTGCTTCGTTTTTTCAAAAATTCCGGTTATTCAGAACATGAATCCTTATATTTTACAAAAACAGCACCTTATGTTTTCAATGTCAATCACTGCTATGCTATCACGTTTCACCTGCCTTCATTACAATCAAAACTTTGCTTTTATAAAGATTCTGTTTTCAAAAAGCCGTTTTTACAATTTTCAATTCCCAATATCGTTACATCGGTTCAGGAGCTGAGTAATGATCAATGGCTGGTAGGAACCAGGGATGCTTTGTATTCGATTAAAGGTCCATCATTTATTCTTAAAAAGATTTCTTCCGATCCGTTACATGTAAGAGAAATTACCAAAACAAAGGATGGAAATTTTTGGATCATGACTCAGGGAAATGGCTTCTTTCTATATAAAAAAGGCCAGCTCATTAAAATGCCTGAAGATAAAAACGGACATCTTTCATTTTCGCACACCATTCTGGAAGACAAAAACGGTTTTCTCTGGATCAGTACCAATAATGGTTTATTCAAGGTACTGAAAAATAACCTGATGCAGTATTCTCAAAACAATAAAATCTCACCTAACTATTACCGGTACAGCAAAGAAGACGGCTTTAATACCAATGAATTCAACGGAGGATGCTCTCCAGGTGCTGCAGCCCTTCCCAATGGATATTTTGTATTTCCTTCCATCAAAGGGCTGGTATTTTTTGATCCTGAAAAAATAAAAAGCTATTACCCTAACAACTTTTTTTTGGAAAGGGTTATATTTTATGATTCCAAAAGCACTATAAAAAGACAGAATATTAATCTGGAAAACAATTTTTATAAAGCGGTTATTTTAGTAGATGTTCCCTATTATGCTAACAGGGCTAATCTCGTTATCGAAGGAAAGCTGAAAGGTTCTAAGAACGAAAAATGGGAAAGGATAAGCAGTGATGGCAAATATTACATCTCAAACCTGGAGCCGGGCCAATATCAGCTTATGGTGAGGGTATTGACCTCACCAAAAGGAAAATACATCTATAAAACCATTAATATTAATGTAAAATACCTGTTTCATCAAACCCTTATCTTTAAGTTCTTTATCCTTTTATTATTGTCTCTTATTGCATTTACATTCTTTAAAATATGGATAAAAAGACAGAAACAGAAAAAAAGAAAACTTGAAAGAATTATTGCTATCAGAACCCGGAAACTGTCACAGACAGTTTCAAAACTGGAATACACCAAGGAACAGCTCCGAAAAGAGAGTGTACAGCAGAAAAAACTATTGGAAACAATAAGCCATGACATCATTACACCCGTAAAATATTTATCTATTACAGCCCAAAAGCTGTATGAGACAGACGAACATGACCGCTATATACAAAAGAAATATTTCGAAAGCTTCTACACCTCTTCTTTAGAGTTTTACAATTTCGTGAAAACGCTGAAGGAATATGCCGAAATTTATAATATTTCTGAAAAAAATGAAATCTATAATATTTACGAGGTGGTAGAAACTAAAAAAGCCCTTTTTGAAGGCGCGGCCAAAGAACAAAATACTCTTATTATCAACAATATTAAAAATCCGACTTATTCGAAAAACAATCAGAATGTGATCGCTGTTATCATTCATAATCTCATAGATAATGCGGTTAAAAATACCACTAATGGAGTTATAGAACTTTCTACTATTGAAGATAGCAGGACCTTTTTTCTGGAGGTGAAAGATACGGGTAAAGGAATGAGCAGAGAACAGATGAACTATTATGTGAAAATTCAGGATAATATTGAAAATGAAAAGCTTGTTTTACAAAAATACAGTTTAGGATTACATCTTATCCTCCAGCTGCTTATGATGATTAATGGTAAAATTGAATTTAAAAATAATATCCCCAACGGAACAATCGTATCAATTAAAATAAAAAAACAAAGAGATGACTAAAAAAATTATTATTGCCGATGATCACTTCGTAGTAAGATTAGGCACTACCCTGATTTTGGAATCCCACTACAAAGATGTAAAAGTTTCCTGTGCAGAATCCTATAGGGATCTCACAGAAAGATTATATGCAGAGCCTTTTGACCTGCTGATTCTGGATATCAATATGCCAGAAAGCAAATATTTGAGCATGATCGGTGAAATAAAATCGATACAGCCCAATCTTAAAATCCTTGTTTTTTCGGTATATGACAATGATATTGCCGTACAATATATCATTGAAGGTGCTGATGGATATATTAATAAATTATCAGATGAAAATAATATCCTGGAAGCTGTTCAGCAAATTTTTGACACCGGAACTTATTATTCCCCGGATATTGTAAAAAAACTCGTTTCATCTGCCAAAAAGGACACTCCCATCAACCCCCTTGAAATATTATCAGAAAGGGAAAAGGAAATATTTGACCTGCTGGTGAAAGGATATGGAAATATTGAAATATCCAACGAACTCAATCTTCACCTTTCTACCGTGAGTACTTATAAAGCAAGAGTTTATAAAAAACTCAACATTAAAAACACTGTTGATCTGGTACGGTTAGGAGATAAAAACCAGACCCACAAACCTAAATAAGCTCCCGATAGGTAATGATCCCAAAGAAAGATCAGCTGAAGGATATATTGAGCAGATAAAAAAAAGAGGCTGTCTCAAAAGTACCCCCTCTCTCGGACTCCTGCCTGACAACTTTTGTCATTTAGGAAATTCTCAGAGCGTTAATTTACCTTTTGAGACAGCCTCTTTTTTTTATTGTATTTTAATAACTTACACAATACAGGGATAGTATCTTTTTTTATATTCTTTCAGAATAGTAAAATAGTAAGACAATTGCATTGCTATTTTTTTGATTTAATTTTCTTTTGTAATTTTTGAGTCAAGGTAAATAGCTTATTAATTTGTTCTTTTTGCAAGTCAATTTGTTTTTGCTGTTCTATGACATGTAAATACAATTCTTCTACTTTTTCCAGCGTTTGGGTTGATAATCGGGTAATATCAAAAGAATATCCATCTTTTGTTTTCTCTAACTCTTTAATAGAAGTTACCCCAGGTAAATGCTTATTATCCTGAATAAACTTTTCTGTCTCATAAATAGTTGAGAATTTATAATTTGAATTAATATTTGAGACCCCGTTAAAATACTTATCAAATACATAATCCGGATAAGTGACTGTTGTTGTTGCAATACTTCCATTTACTTTTAATTTCACCCCTGGGGTAAAGGTTGTACTGGCATATCCAACACCAACATTTGCGGCAAAAAAAGAATTTCCATCCGGTGCAATACGGAGTTGTTCACTACCAGAATCTCCGCCGACAGGTGTTGTAATAAATAAAATACCACTGGGCACCGAAGTATAAGCTGTTCCTATTGATAAACTTGTACTGTTTCCTGCAGCCTTGATTTGTGCTGCTGAGTTGGTATCTGTAAAAATATGCATACTTGGATTGCCTCCATTCGTTAAGGATATTGTTGCTCTGGTACCAGATCCGGAATCCTGGATAATACCAAGGCCTACACTATTATTAATGGTTGTCGTTTGTTGATTCACAAATTTCAGATCCTTTCCATTTTGGGAAACCGTTCTGTTATTGGTAAGAGTACCATCTGCATTATAAATATTATTATAGATCAGTTTTCGCCATACCGTACCATCAAAATAATAATACCCAATCCCATCAATATTCACTCTTGGCCCGCTATTATCACCCGTTGAGATATCTGTAATAAATATCAATGCTCCTTTTTGGTCTGCTCCATAAAGAGCATCTCCTTTAGCAGAAAGCTGTGCCCGAGTAAGTCGTGGTGCCTGAAGTCCGTCAGGATCAGCAGCGCCCAGTTTTCCATTGACATCCAATGTGGAGTTAGGAGTTGAAGTATTAATACCTACACCTGCCGTCTGTGCAAAAACGCCAGCAGAAGTTACCAACAGGGTTACTGTTAATAAAGTTGTTACATTTTTTTTCATTGTTTTTATATTAGTGTTTAAATTTTTTCTGAAGTGGATCATACGAGATAAGCCGGCACATATGACTCTTATGTCAACTTGTGCGCTATCAGTATAAAAAAGAAATATCTGTTTGCTTAAAAGATAGAATAGAAAAGGCTTTTTGCTTAAGTATGAACAAAAAGAATAAAATTTTTACAGAGGCTTTATAACCTTAGATAAATGTATTGTTTTATAGGATTTTTTTCTACTTTCTGAAGTTTAAATATATTTTATTATTATTCCATTTGCATTTTTATCATTATTGATTGCACAATTCTTATATCTTAGAATTGAACCGTTTATTTTAATGATGGTACAAATTTAATATATGAGATCTAAAAAGCTGAACTACTTTATGTAAAAACAAATCGTCACTTGTGTAGTATTACATCTTGTTTATGTAGTTTAAAATTTACAAATATCTGTAAATGCTTCCAATATAAATAAACTGACAACCGATGCCATACTGCCCGCCCCGCTGATGATATAATGCAGAAGAAAACGAATACCAGGATTTTCATTCGTCCTGGATAAAAATAAGCTTACGCAAACAATTCACCATCGTCTCAGGCTTCTCATTACATACACTTTTCTTTCAGAAACTCTCTTTCTGTCAAAAGTTCTATTATCAATAGATCACATTTACTATTTTTTATAAAATAGAAATGAAAATTTAAAACACTTACTGAAGACTGACAATTAAAATTGCATTATATGTAGTTTTATAACTACAGGTTTAAAAAACGCTTATAGAGAACATTTATGTACTTTTGCAAAAGCTATGTAATTAATATTATATTGACAAAAATAATAGAGCGTTACTATCAAATTTTTAAGGGACTCTCCCCTTTAAATATAAAAATCAGCTAATTATTCTTCTGATATTGATTGATTTTATTTTATGACCAGTGTCATTTATTTTATCAGAGTATCAAAAACTATTCAACAGAATATCAAAACAGATAAGTACAGAACATTAAAGAATACAAAGTTTACCAAGTATTTGATTAATATCTGCAGCTTACTCTGAAAGCCTTAGAAATTGATGTAATGATTATTTTAAATGTAAAAGCATCTGGTTTTAAAATGACCCTCAACATTTCTACCTGCTTTTAAAATTGCTGATTCTTACAATTTTATACCATGAATACTTTATAATGACAAGTATTAAAAATGTTTTATAAACAACTTATATTTCTGTTTTTCATCAGTATACAGCTGTATTACAGCCAGCAGCCGGCTTCGGTTTGGTATGATACAGATAAAGGACTTCCTCAGAATAGTGTAAAGGATATTACCAGGGATAAGTATGGATTTATCTGGATCAGCACAGAAAATGGATTGGTACGTTATGACGGAAATAATTTTGTCACCTATAATCATCTTAATTTTAAAAATAACAGATTCACTTCTTTTTTTGGAAACGCAAAGAAAGATACTATTTATATTACAACCGCTTTTGATGAGAATATCGCGTTGATATCTAAAAGAAATGTGAGTATCCTGAGCCACCAGCAGGGCTGCCTTCAAAGAGTATTACGGGAAAGCAGATCGAACCTTATTTTTACCAAGAATACAATAGACGATAAGTTTGAAGATGAAGATTTCTTTATTTATTTTGGTAAAAACAACTATTATCATTTGTTGCATGACGGAACAATACAATACAGGAATAACAAAATTAAAACGCTGAACAATCTTTGTAAAAACTATATCTCAGATACATTTTGTTTTGACAAGACGATTTTTATCATTTGCAGATCTTTAAAAAAAATAATCAAAGTTTCTGCAAACCGGATTACTTACCTTGATGCACCTGAAGTATTTTTTAAGAATGATACAAAGGTTTACTGGAGCCAGATCAACAATCAATCTTTTATTATCCAGAATCATACATTGTACAGAATACATTATGAGTGTAATAGCTTTAGTTTAAAAAAATTAACAGATTATGACCTTAATAAAAATTCCCTATCTTCCATTTATCATGACGAAGTGAACAATAAGCTGTACCTTGGTACATTATCCGACGGATTGAATGTCATAAAATTCAACAATTTTCATGTTTCCAACAAATCAGATAAATCTTATGAAAATATATTTTATTCAATACTTCCTTTTGGAAATGATAAAGTAATAAATTCCTTAGGTGATGTATACAATGAAACCGGACTGGTAAAAAGGTATCATTTTAACACAACCAATCATTTTTTTTTGCTGTATGATACTGAACAGAATATTCTTGTTCAGCGCAGATCAGGCTTGGTACGTTTTTTTAAACAGTCTGATTATTCTAAAAGAGAAAATCTTGCTTTTAAAAATGAGCCCTCCCGTGCCTGGAAACTGAGAAATTATTGTATTGTAACGGTTCACAAGCCTATTTTAAAATCTACTCTTTCCTTTTATAAGGATTCCTGCTTTAAAAATCCTTTTTTGCAGTTTTCAATTCCCAATATCGTTACATCGGTTCAAGAGTTGAGTAATGATCAATGGCTGGTAGGAACCAGGGATGCTTTGTATTCAATAGAAGGTCCATTATTTATTCCAAAAAAAATTTCTTCCGATCCGTTACATGTAAGAGAAATTACCAAAACAAAGGATCGGAATCTTTGGATCATGACCCAGGGAAATGGCTTCTTTCTATATAAAAAAGGCCAGCTCATTAAAATGCCTGAAGATAAAAACGGATATCTGTTATTTTCGCACACCATTCTGGAAGACAAAAAAGGGTTTCTCTGGATCAGCACCAACAATGGCTTATTTAAGGTACTGAAAAGCAGCCTGCTGCAGTATTCCAAAGACAAAAAAACGTTGCCCAGCTATTACCGGTACAGTAAAGAAGACGGCTTTAATACCAATGAGTTCAACGGAGGATGCTCTCCGGGAGCTGCAGCCCTTCCCAATGGAAATTTTGTATTTCCCTCCATCAAAGGGCTGGTATTTTTTGATCCTGAAAAAATAAGAAGCTATTACCCTAACAACTTTTTTTTGGAAAGGGTTATATTTTATGATTCCAAAAGCAGTATAAACGGACAGAATATTAATCTGGAAAACAATTTTTATAAAGCGGTTATTTTAGTAGATGTTCCTTATTACGCTAACAGGGCTAATCTCGTTATCGAAGGAAAGCTGAACGGTTGTAAGAATGAAAAATGGGAAAGGGTTGGCAGTGATGGCAAATATTATATCTCAAACCTGGAGCCGGGCCAATATCAGCTTATGGTGAGGGTATTGACCTCACCGAAAGGGAAATATATCTATAAAACCATTAATATTAATGTAAAACACCTGTTTTATCAGACTCTTATTTTTAAATTCCTTGTTATTCTAGTAGTAGTCCTTATTGTATTTACTCTCATTAAAATAAGAATAAAAAGGCAGGAACAGAAAAAAAGAGAACTTGAAGAAATTATCGCCATAAGAACCCGGAAGCTATCACAGACAGTTTCAAAACTGGAATATACGAAGGAGCAGCTCCGAAAAGAGAGTATACAGCAGAAAAAACTATTGGAGACGATAAGCCATGACATCATTACTCCCATAAAGTTTTTATCCATTACAGCCCAAAAGCTTTATGAGACAGACGAGCACGACCATTATATACAAAAGAAACATTTTGAAAGTTTCTACAAATCTTCTGTAGAGTTTTACAATTTCGTGAAAACCCTGAAGGAATATGCAGAGATTTATAACGTCTGTGAAAAAAATGAGCAGTATAACGTCTACGAAGTTGTGGAAGCTAAAAAAGCTCTTTTTGAAGGTGCGGCCAAAGAACAAAACACTCTTATTATCAACAATATTAAAAATCCGACTTATTCGAAAAACAATCAGAATGTGATTGCTGTTATCATTCATAATCTCATAGACAATGCCATTAAAAATACCACCAATGGAGTCATAAAACTTTCTACCACGGAAGATTGCAGGACCTTTTTTCTGGAGGTAAAAGATACAGGTAAAGGAATGAGCAGTGAGCAGATGAACTATTATGAAAAACTGCAGGATAATATTGAAAATGAAAAGCTGGTTTTACAAAAATACAGTTTAGGATTACATCTTATTCTTCAGCTGCTTATGATGATCAATGGTAAAATTGAGTTCAAAAACAATATTCCTAAAGGAACTGTTGTGTCCATTAAAATTAAAAAAAAATATGACTAGAAAAATTATTATTGCCGACGATCACTTCGTAGTAAGATTAGGCACTACTCTGATTTTAGAATCACACTACAAAGACGTAAAAATTTCATATGCTGAATCCTACACGGAGCTCTCGGATAAGTTATATGCTGAACAATTCGACCTGCTAATTCTGGATATCAATATGCCGGAAAGCAAATATTTGAGCATGATCGGTGAAATAAAATCGATACAGCCCAATCTTAAAATCCTGGTTTTTTCAGTGTATGACAATGATATTGCCGTACAATATGTCATTGAAGGTGCTGATGGGTATATTAATAAATTATCGGATGAAAATAATATCCTGGAAGCTGTTGAGCAAATTTTTGAAACCGGAACTTATTATTCCCCGGAAATTGTAAAAAAACTCGTTTCATCTGCCAAAAAGGACACTCCCATCAACCCCCTTGAAATATTATCAGAAAGGGAAAAGGAAATATTTAACCTGTTGGTGAAAGGGTATGGGAATATTGAAATATCCAACGAACTCAATCTTCATCTTTCTACGGTGAGCACGTATAAGGCAAGAATTTACAAGAAACTGAATATAAAAAACACCGTTGATCTGGTCCGGTTGGGAGACAGAAATCAGGCCTATAAAAAATAACCAATTGTATTTGTTTTAAACATGATGTGGGACTTTTAACAACCTTAAATCATTAAAAACCACAATAAAAACCGTCAAACATGTCATTAAATAACTACATCTCTCATCACTTTTTAAGCGAAATTATTGTATAGCTTTGCTTCAGGAAATGAACCTTTATGAGCATGAGACAAAATGATAAAAATATACTAATCTATAACCTGGATGTAAGGTTTCAAATAGGCATTCATTCTATTTAGCTGCCTGTATTTTTACGATGATACAGGATTAAGATGGGCTCATTGAGCCCATCTTTTTTATTCTACCCAAAATCAAAACTACTTGTAAGGCTATTTATAACTGCATTGATGTGGTTTAATATCTACAATTTATATTTCTTATTCCTAAGCTATTTCAATAGCTTTGTCAAATATTAAATTGTTTATGTATACTTTACTGTTAATACTCAAAGTAAATAAAAGTTAGAAGGACTTCTTTAAGTATAAAAAATATATCCACATGGTCAATTTCCGATTTTTAATACTATTGCATTATTCATAATACTAAATTTCATCATTTAAGCCTTATGGTATTGAAGTCGGAATAAGCCGGGAAACTTTTTAAGGATATAGTGTATTATTAGTATGTAAGTGTACAATGAAAGATGGGCGTTCTGCCCATCTTTCTTTTTAATCCCGTACCAACATATCCACCCTATATTCAATTCACTAAAAAACATGACAATCCTGCCCATTAATATCTTCATAAGAGTAGTTTAATCTTTACGACTATCTTTTTTTATCCCATCATTAAGCAGCTAAATTTGTCACCAGTTAAAGAATTATATTATGAAAAAAATTATGATTTCAATGGCTTTTGCTGCCACTCTATTTGTTTCATGTCACAATGAAAACCTTGAAACAAGTTCTTCTGCTAACAAAGGTGTCGTAACCAATAATGGCAGTATGTACAAAATTTCAGAATTACCATTAATACCAGAGTTTGCAAAGCCTATTGAAAAAGAAGGAGAAGTAAGAAAGTTCGCCCTTATCAAGAATGATGGTACAAAACTCAATTTTGAACTTATAAGCAACAAAGCGACTCTTTTTGGGAGAATGAGAACCTTTATTGGAACAGTGAATACAAGGGGACAAAATAAAGAAAAAGCCATTATGATTGTTGGTAAAAATGGTTTTGATTTATTTTATACGGATCAGAATCAGGATTATAGACTGAAGGGTAATCAAGACCTCAATATTGGTTTGCAAAAAGGAAATCTGGGAATCAATCCTAATCACAGAAAACAGTTTCTGGCTTTGGCTCAGAAAAAAGGATTAGACGGAGGTCATTTATTACACGAAGCGAATAAAAAACCTGTAGATGATGATAAACGCTATGAGATAGCAGTGGAAAAGTCAAACTATTATTCCTTAATTAATGTAACAGCTACCTTACAGAAAAAAGGTTCAGGTAAAAATTATGGAAAATGTAATGTAAATTCTTTTCCCTTTACCCCTTCTGAAAAATCATATAGCAAAAATTCAGGGTCTTTGCGTTCGTACAATATTGAGATCGCATTTATTGAAAGTGGCTTTGATTTTGATTCATCTTACGCAGCTCTCTTAACCTCACTTAAATCAGTAGATTTAGGATTTGAAAAAATCTTGCCGAATGTTACCCAATATCCAGGACGTCCTAATAATCCAGATTTCCCATTATCTGTAGAAGATGAATTGAATTATAACAATGCATTTTCTAAAGTATATAGCGCAAGTGAACAATTAAATAAACTTACAAATTGGATTGAAACTACAAAACCTCATAGCCCGGGAAAAGTAGTTCGGGTTGCTTTATATGAAAGTACATGGGATTCTTCTACATGGGGATTAGGTACTTTAGGCCTCGCATGGCTAAACCAATATAGATATAGTGGCAGTATTCAAAATAGTGGTCGTAAACGTTCATCATTGATAGTCTGTGATGATTATAGTACTACCTTAGCACATGAATGTGGCCATAACTTAGGAGCTACACATGTAGAAAGCAGCTCTGACGTGATGTATAAAAATGCCAATTATATCCATTCGCATTATGATGCAACCAACATTTCGAACATAAAAGGATCACTTACCTATTAATATCATATACGATACGACAGGATATAATCCGAACTTTATAAATAGTACATTGCAAAAAAGGATGAGCAGTTTTGTTCATCCTTTTTAATTTAACAATAACTAAATCTTGCTTATAATAAGATAATAATTCAAGAGGTTTGCAAAACTTAATTCACTACAAAGCATCAATAATAATGTTTGCCAAAGCTCTAGTTTAGAAGGCAAGCTTACGATATAAACAGTATTTTTTGTAAGTCCTTGTGAAAGGCCAGCTTTTTGTTCCTTTTTCTTCTTCATCTCTACCTAGAAAAGTTTAATTTTTTCAGACTCGACATTTCCGGTTTCCCTACCCTATTTCTTACCCATTATTCTAATTTTTGAGTTGATGTCAACAGATACAATTTTATTGCTTTACAACCCTATTAACTTTGTCAATTCCTTTAATTTATAACTACAAATATGTAGGTTTAAATGGACATAAAATATATGGGCCTCTTCCCTCAAAAAAATAAATTTGTGTATACATAAACACATAGGATAGAAATACCTATCCGGTAATTTAATTTTCCTAATTATGATAGATCGAATAGTAATTTTAGGAGACAGTATGTCTGACTTCGGTATTAAAAAGAATACCATTATGGGTATGGTAGCAAGGGCTGCCGGTGCGATGCGTGTGAATGCGGTGGGACGTTTCAGCGACACAAAAAACTGGGCTGACTACATGTGGGAATGGTCTGGTGGTGAGAGTTTGATAGATGGTAAGGATAAGAAACAAGCTGATGCCTTAACGGCGAAACATATGTCCCTGAAAGAGTCAAATCATGGGAGCCCTGATAACAGATTATCATTCGTCAACTATGCAGTAGGCGGTGCAGTAGTGAATGAAAGGGAAAAACTGGCACACAAATTAGCACTGACAACTATACTGGAGCAAAAAGAAAAATATTTCAAAGAATTGGACAATGAGACGTCTAAAGCTAAAAATACGTTGCATATCGTCTGGATTGGTCTGAACGATACTGTTACCGATGGTAAAGACGCTTCGAAAATGAAGGCAATCGTTGATCAGATCAAAGGTATGACTGATGAAATTCGAGCTCGCGTTGCTAAGGACGGTGGCAAAGCCTATTTTATGGTGGTTAATAATCCTGCTCCTGAAGAAGCTGTGCGTTACACCCATGCAGATAAAGACCCTAAATTACGTGCAACAGTAGATAAGGCACAGGAAGCTACTTTGGAGTTTAACAAGCATCTCAAAGAAGCATTTCCCAATAAATATGATGATACGATGGTGGTTGATATGTATGAAGCACTTAAAACCAACTTGTATAATTTACGTCTCATAAAAGCAGCACAGCACCGCGGAAGAAAAGTACAATTCAACAAGCCGGAGGACAATATGGATACTTCACTTGCGAATACCCTGAAAGAATTTAAAGAAATATATAAGGATAAAGGAGGTAATGAAATATTTAATGAAATCCAGCCGCTTCTGGATAAAGCACATAAAAGTGATAATGAGATTAGACTTCACAGGGAAGTTGGTGATTTAATCATTAAGAAAATGGCTGAAGGTCACAAATCTGCTGAAAAGCTTGAAAGCATAAAGGCTGTTAAAAATGCATTAATGGCTACCGGAACATATCCGAGTCAGATCGAATTTGTAACAAAGTATTACCAGCAAATCAGACCCGAAAAACATCAGGCAGATATTGCGAAACTTCGCGGAGAACTTGACAAGGTATTTTCTGAGAATCTTGTCAAACAGCTAGATGATAATGTAAACATCTCCAACACAGGATTATATGATACAGTTGGTTCTATATTGAATGACGGACTCAATAAAGGAGGGCAGAACAGAGATAACAGTACTTTCAGAAAATTATTAGATAATGTTACCGCTAATAATCTTGGATTTGTAGCGACATCGGATGGGGCCCATCCTACTCAGGCAGCTTATAAAGCGATTGCTTTAACTATGGCCTCCCATCTTAATCAAGGCTTTTCTGTTTTGCCAAGTCCCGATTTTATAAAGAATGCACAGGATGCACTGGTTGAGGCTGAGATTTTTGAAAAAAAGGTAAATATTCCACTTAGCCGATCAAATGATATATCAGCTTATACCACTCCTACTGTGAAGGCAGATCCAAAGGCGGTTCTCGCTTCTGAAACGCTAAAACAGCAGCAGCAAAAGGAAATAAAACAAGAAAAGCCTAATACTAAGACGCATCATACCAGCCTTTAAAGTAAAAACGGAAGCGATCTGAGATATTAATTAACTGTTAGGTAAAGTTTACAACGCTATTATAATACAAGTATACTTAGGATTTAGGTCTTACATGTCATGAATACGTTGTAAACTTTTACAGTTATTCAATAAAAACAACAATCAGTTTTTTACAACTTTAATATATATAACATGCCTCAAAGAGAAGCCGAAGAATTACACAAACGTCTGGAAAAAGAAGCCCATGCTCATGCGCAACAGAAAAATTTGAATGAGAATACTGATTTAAAAAATGAAAACGAAAAAAAGGATATCCCACCAACAGAAGAGTCCCGGAAACGAAGAGGCTTCCTCAATTCTGTCTCCAAAAACGCTTCTTTCATTAAGAAATCCTTAAAATATTCTGCGATTGGACTGGCTGCAGGATTTGCACTTGGATTATTTTTTCCACCATTAGGAATAGCTGTCATGGCCATTTCTGCAATAGCCGGCAGCATCGCTATAGGTACGAAAATAACGCACAGTTTTAATAATTCAAAATCAGATAAAAGTTATACTCAAGAGAATACTGAAACAAAGGCTGAAATACTTCGTGAGATTGTCCGGGAATTAATGGAAGAAAAGTTATCCAAGGATAAGGAGGAGATTAAACAGCATGATAAAAAGAATGGTATTGAGGATAATTTGAAACAGGATATTGAAAGATTAACAGGCGGCCCGGAAAGGAAAACAGAAAATACAACAGGAAATGGTATAGAGAATAGAATGGTCCGTGACCAAAAACTACCTTTTGATACTAATGCAAAGAACGTAGGCACCGGTAATCGTAGAAAATCTGCAACACATACTGATGAATCCAGACTAGCAATGTTTACTAAGCCATTAAACAGACTTAATCCTGATATAAAACAACATGCTCAAGCTTCAAAGCCCAAAGTACAGCAGGAAACGCAAAGCATCAGTAAAAATATGGGAATGAGACGAAATACATTATAATGTCTGTAATAATTTATCTTTCCAAACCTTGGAGAAAGTGAAAATGTAAGGAATGTATCTTACAGACCGAATAATTGAAAAGTTATTCCGGAAAAATTTGAGCTTTGAACACTCAAATTTTTCCGGAATTTTACTGCTTAAGCCTTGTGCAAAACAGATAAGAATTTGGATTGATCCGTATCTTTATAGTTCTTTATTCTGGATGTAATATTGTTCTCCGATATAGTTCCATAAAGTGGTATTTATAGGTCTTAATATATTGTTGCACGTGTTGGAAGCACTTTCTCTGAGTACAATGATGGCTGCGTGTTTTGACAGTGAATCACCGGATTCGATCACTTTCAGCAGATCTGAGGTAATCTCTCTATTGACAAATCCTTCCATCAACCGCCATATCTCCGGGGATACTGTTTTTCTCTCAGACCATCTTTCGTGAATATATCCGGTGGTGATGAAAGCCAGCTGTTCGTTTTTACGCAGATCCAGATTGATGATCTGGTAAAGCGGGCGCCCCATCAACAATGCTTTAAGAACCAACTGATTCCAGGATTGCTGAGACAGGTATCTGGCGGCAAAAGGATTTAAGAGAGCTATAGCATCAAAAACAGAAGTAATATTGGTCCTGATGCCCTCTTCAACGAGTGGTACAAACTCATACGCATTTTCAAGGAAGAAAATTCCTTTGTATATACTAATCAGTTCACTGATATCTGCTGACTGCGTAAGCTTTTTTACTATAGCTATATTCTGATCTTCAGGAACACAAACCATCAATAAACATTGGCAGAATTGCTGAAGGTTCCAACGGCCGGAGGTAAGGCCCGGATAAAGCTGCTCAAGGGTAATTTTTTCAGATGGACTCCATTCTGGTGAAACGGATGGAATTACCTGGGAAATCCGTCTGAAGTTCTGAAAGAAAAGAGTTTCATTTTCAAATAGCATCACCGTTTTCATCCAATCCATCTGGTTTTTTGAAAGCCTTGTTTGGATCAGTGAATATATTAGCTCGCTGGAATTATTTTTAAAAACGTTCTCTGTCATCTCAGTGGTGCTTTTGGATTGTATATAATGGATCATGCGTTGACCTTTCAATTAAAACTAAATACATTTCTTTCAGATTTATATTTTCCCTTTTATTTACCAAAGACTTTGCCTGGTAAACCTCTCAAAACGGAACCTGCCTTATTACTAAATTTATTACCAGATTCAGGATCTACCAGAAGATTCGCGAATTGCGGAACTTTTAATATCATAAATATCATTACAAGCTGAAGAGCAACAGAAAGGAGAACATTAGTAAATTCTGTACTTCCAATAGGTAAAAGAACAATCATCACTTTCAAAATCGTTAATATGGGCTCCCACAGCAGGATAGAAAGGAAACCAAAGAACCATGTCTTCAGAATTCTTTCATTAGATATAATAAGTGAAAACGGTAAAACAAAAATTCCTAAAACATAATAGACAAATATCATCAGTAATTGTCTCAATAATATATAGGCTCCAACACAAGAAGCAACAAGATAAACAAGAATATGGAAAAATTCTAAAAAAGGATTGACCTGCAATACATCATACACCCCATTTCCATCTGCTCCTTTTGACTGCACATGTGATATTCCCTTTTGAAAGAGGTTTTCAAACTCAGCAGGACTACGCCCTGTCACTTTATAAGCCCCATGTTTTACTATATCTGATAAAATATCCACGGTATCAAATAATAACAATTTGACCAAAGGAATGTATAATGTAATCACCATGAGAGTAAGAATGGGTCTTAAAAGCGTTTCCCGTCCAATCTTTTCATCCGGATCCGACATGGCTTTCATTACTTTATACCCAACATAAACAAAGGTAAATGTAACAGCTATGAGAAGAACATACGGTCTCGACTCAGTAATAAATAGGTCAAAATTGGTTTTAAGAATTTTCCTATAGTCATTTAGAACTTGATTTATTGTCATTTACTTTATATTTTTAATCATCACTGATTTTTATATTTTGCTAATCTTATTAGAAATTATTTAATTAAGACCTTATTGATTACCGACAGGGATTGGAGGTCTTTCTTTATAGACAAAACAGTGGCTCTGATTTTCAAAATCCTTGTTAAAAGTTTTCCAAAAACAGTATAAAACTGCCCTAAACCTCCGGAGAGAAGTCCTGATGCCAGATATCCTTTATAGTCACTTTCAGCTTCCTCTAAATATCTGTTTTCAATGGCCAGTTCTTCAGATTTCTTTCCGAGGGAATGTTTAATAAATAACGGATTGTATTTAATGATACTGATCACCTTTCTGAGATCTTTTATATCTGTTTTGGTTGTTTCAATCGTAGCTATAGAAGCAGCAGCAAGCGCAAGGCTTTGTACACTTTTGATGCTCTTTTTGTCATCAATCTCTTTTTCCAGCTTGATGAGCTTTTCAAACAACTCATTCTGTTGGTCTTTTAAAATAATTTCTGCTGCTAATCCTGCAATAATTCCCGTTTTGGTTATAGCAACGGTTTTATCCTTAATATCAAAGGCATATGTCTGTGCCTTAAAAAAACCAATGCTAAAAAGAAGCAGCAATGCGGATATTGGTTTAATATGTTTCATCTTCCAGTGTTACTCTTATTACTTTATCTAAGGCCTGCTGAATGAAACGCAGTCTTTCTCCTTCGGGAATATAGTTGCTGGTATCCAGATAATTGGTAATATTTTTTTTCTCGGCATCAAATTTCTTCTTGAATCTTCTTCTTACCAAAGCATTGGAAAGTTTACCACTCGAAAGCGGGGAAACTGCCACGATCGGATATTTATCTTTTATATAATCATAACTTGTTCCGGATAAAAATTTCAGTATATCGTCTTTCTTTGAAGTTAAACCAGATGATATCCGGGTAAGTTCCTGATTAGGTTCTATATAAATATCTTTTGTCCTTTTCAGAATACCCGTTTTTCCTACGGCATATATCAAATTTAGCTTTCTGTGGGCTGAGGCCATATCTTTGTAATACTTCTTTGACAGAACATCATTAGCAGCCCAGGGTACAGGGATATCAATCGTCACAAGCTGAGCTTTGGGAAATACAGATAATAAGAATACCCCTACGAGAAATACCTTACCACTGAATGATTTGAAATTAATATACAGTATATTCATGACTTAAAAATTTAGATTAACTATTTAGTAAACTGCCGGACTATTTTCCTCTTCAACGTACTCTCCTTGATATTATCTTCTACCCTATCAAGCTGCCGGTTAATCGCAGACAACGATGTTCTCAGGTCTTCATACAGGTTAAATTTTTCTCCCAAAATGACCGCTTTTTCACCATTTAAGAAATTGGCAGACATATTCTCAATCTGGCTGTCTGCTGACTGCAGATACACCTTATTTTCTTTCTTTTTTGAATAATACAGGAAAGAAAGCTTTTCATTATCCTGTCTGAGTTTTAGGGATCTGTCCTGGACATTATTGATAATACTATTTACCGTAAACAGCCAGGTAATACCAACATAATATGGAAGTCTTTTTCTATACTCTTTTAAAAAATCTTCAGTTCTTTTCTCTGTTGTTTCTTCCCTTCCCTTCAAAGCATATTTTTCTATAATAATCCCAACTGAGCCAATATTAGACGGGACGTCTGAAATCGGACCAATAGGATTATTGGCAAAAGGCTGAGAATAAGCTCTTATTGAAGCAAATAATAACAGTACTATCAGAAACCTGTACATATTGAAATAAATTTATATTTGATAAAAACTAGAATATAATCTCAAGCTTCTTGATGAATTTGATAAGATCCGGATGACTTTGTACCAGAAGTACCAAAGCAGGCAAAGCCATCACTCCAATAACTTCCTTGTCATTTTTAGAATATACTCTTACCAACTGATCCCGGATTCTGTAAATTTCCTGTCTTTCGGCGGCCTTTATTTTTGAGGCATCCACATTCTGGATAGAAAGAAGCGCAGCTTTATTTAATGCTAACGATTGTAAATAATCTTTCTTAACATTGGTTATATAAGGAAGTGTTTTAAACTGGTTCAATAGTACAGGTCCTATCCCTAAAATTCCGGTCTTTACAGATTTAATCGTACTATTTTGTTTATCAAATTGAGCTGACTTTTTATAATTCCTTTCTAAAAATTCTTCATCATTCTTAATCATTTCTTCCAGGTAATTATTTTGCAGCTTTAGCTGTATAGCTCTTGCCGCGGTATGTCCAGCAATTTCTTTAAGCTTTTTCCTTGTATCTGAATCGGTATTATTCAAATGGATAGCAAAATGTACAAACTGAGCTGAAAACAGCTGAAATGTAAAAAAACACAAAATGGTTAATACTCTCATAATACTGTGTTGTTAAAATTTATGATATAGGTGTAAATATTTGATATTATTTGGGTATCAGGCCTAACCTGTAGAATAAATTACTTTGTTCTGCTTCATATTTCATCTCTTCCAGCTCCTGAATCAGAAAATTTAAAGTACTCATAAATCCTGCATCCAGCTTTTCCCTGTTTCCGCGGTTGATCTTTATCCCTACTCCAGCTATAAAGGCATCTTCCAATATGCTGTTCGCAGCTTTAATATATGCCAGTTTCTTTCTGCACTTGCTTTTCTTAATGGGATTAAAATAAGGATTGCAAACCTTGGAGTACTTAGAAAAGTTGATGAGGTCTTTTTTAGAAATGGTAGTCCTGGCCGCATTTTCGACTTCATTGATGGCCTCAATTTTAAGCAGTTCATCCCGGCTTTTTTTGGTCGCTTTTTCATAGTCATCAGTGGCATTATTTTCTAAATACCTTACCCCCAGACCTATGGGATCAATGTATGGCAACTGTCCTTTATATTGTAATGAAAAAAACAGCAATAGCAGAATCAGGTATTTCATAACTGAATACGTTAAATATCTTTATATATACTCGGGAAATAGAAGTTTCTTTCTGGGAATACGGATATTGACGCTTCTGCCACCGGCATGCTCTCCTACTTCCAGGCTCAGTATCTCATCTTCATTCAATGTAAATTTGTCAAAGATGAAGGTCAGAACCCTTGTTTCCCCCAGTTTAATATTTCGCTGCTCTCCACAGGATTTTACAGGCGTCAGTATTCTTTCCTGATAGACATAATCTTTCTTCGCAGCATTATTTTTCTTAAGTTTTGATCTGAAAAGAATCTGGTCTATATCCAACGTGATTTTAGACGTATTATAAATTTCTACGCGCAAGACAATTTTATTCTGAAAGTTCCTGTAATAGATTCCGTTTAAAGTAAGGTTCAATCCATCTTGAGTATCTTTAATTTTTACTGTGGAAGGCGCACTTTCAGAAAGCATACACAATTCCTGAAGATCTTGTGCTGTCCTTTCTTCCTTTTCAATTTTGTAAATATTTTCCTTTGCAAAATAATCTATTGTGGTAATGGTTTCAATCGCTTTATACGTTGTGATATCCGGATTTCTGTTATATTCCATATCAATAGAATAATAGCTTCCTTTACCATTAATCACGGTAAGGTTCGCCTGCCGGCTCTTTAAGTCTTCCAACTCTTCACCGGTATGCTTTAATTTGAGCATATTCCCAATGGTATCTGCAACGAAATAAGCAGATCCCACATCCACATATTTTATTTTTTCATCAAAAATAATGTGTGTGGTTTTCACATCTGAAACGTCAATGGCCTGGCGCTGAGATAAAGGTTCCAGTATTTCCTGGGCAAAAGAGACCTGAGAACATATAAAAAATAGAATAAATAATATAACGTGTTTTTTCATTTCTTTTGAGAATTTAAATCAATAAAATCATTAATAGCCACCGACATGTTTCCTTTGGCTTCGTATATTCCGCGGATTACTTTGTTTTCATCAGCATTGGAAGAATAACAGGCATATCTTTCGGGAGATACTTTTACTTTATATACATTAGACATACTTCCTACTTTAACATACACCTCACCTTTATCTGTAGAATAAAGCTTTTGAAGATCAGATTCACTCAGTGACAAATATTTGGAAAACTTATCTTTGGATGCCATTTTCTTTTTATGGGAAAGCATAATCAGGGTATCTGTATTATTCACCATGGCAGGTCCGGCAGCTGTATCCAGGATATCTTCCAGATCCTGGGTTGCAATGGCTACTTCTCCATAAAATTTACGAACGGTCTTGTATAAATACTTGATAAACTCTGCCATCTCTCCTTTGGAAATAGGCTTCCAGCACTCGTCTATAAATATTGATTTTTTTACTCCCGGGATCTTTTGTATCTTAGTCATCACCAGATTAATACACAACATGGTAACTAAAGGGAACAATGTCGGGTGATCTTTGATATTGTCCATTTCAAATACAATAAAACGCTCGTGAATCAGATTGGCTGGTTCTGCTGCATTGAGTATATCTTTATAATGTCCGTCGTAAAAATCTCTAAGTGAGAGTTTAAAGCTGACCTTGTCAAAATAAGTTGATTCTTCTTCAACAGCCGAATTTTCTGAGATAAACTCATAGAAAGTAGACATACTAGGAAAAACATCATTTTTAACGACATGCTCGTAATAAAGATCCAGATAGGTGGACAATATCTGTTTTTCTTCTCTTGAAGCTCCTTCTTCTCCTTTCCATAAGAAAAAGATCAGTGACAGGAGAAACGTTTTCTTATCTATATTAATTTCATCTTCATCATAGTAATAGAAAGGATTAAACTGTAAAGGTGAGTTTAAGTCATAGGTAAAGTAAACTCCTTCCACCAGTTCACATAACTTTTTATAGGAGTTTCCGATATCTATCATCACGATATGGTGGCCCTGCTCATAATACTGACTCGCAATGTGATTGATCAAAAATGATTTTCCGGTTCCGGAAGGTCCGAAAATCAATCTGTTTCGGTTCACGATGATTCCTTTTTTAACGGGCTCGTCCCATAAGTCAAGACGTAACGGAGATCCGTTTTTACGGTCACAGAAAAGAATTCCATCTTTATTGCTTTCGTAATAGGATTCAAAATTCAGCAATGAGGAAGTCTGCTCGGATATCCCGATAAATTTATGATTCTCCGAAATATAGGCTGGCGCTCCGGGACAATTGTTCATATATAATTCATTGAGCGCATACTTCACCTGATAAGGTGTAATTCCCAGATCTCTGAAGGCGTTTTCCAGTAAGTTTACATCATGTTCCAGTTTCTTTTGCGAAACATTCCAGACGATTACACTGAAATGCTGATAAACAAACGTCAGTTCTCTTTCCAGTACATCTTCTACAAGATCTTCCACCTGAGAATAAGTAACCTGATTTTCTCTTGAAAGGATCGCCATACTTTTAAACTGATTCATTTTGGTCTTCAGGGAAGAAAAAACTTTTTCGGAATCTTCAATAAAAATCACCTGGTTGTAGATATGGTTTACATCCAGCCCTGTAGATACCGGCTGTATAAAAGGAATTCTGAAATCGGTTTTTGGGGTAGAATATTCAATACTTTTGATGGTACTGTTAATGGTAATAGGAAGCTGATTATTGGAAGAGATAGTATACAGTTCTGCGAATTTATTTCCTACCTGTAAGTTCTTATCAAAAAACATGTCCCTCAGATTGGTCTCTCCTTCTTTCGAAAGAGACAAATATTTTCCTAACAGCGCTATAATCTGATTATTATTCAACCTTTCTACTGCAAAAAAACCTTCTTTCGTTAAAAATGAGAGACTTGATTCTACAGCCTTGATAAAATCATCTATTCCATCTAAATATTTATTATACTGGCTGGAATTATTAAGTATGCTTACTTTACTTTTGGAGTCCTTTATGATGGTGAGATAACACTCGTGGCTCATTGTTGGCTTTTCATGGAAAAACCTGTTATCACTTGCTGATAAAAAATTAGGGCTGTCCGACACCTGCTCTTTGATAGAGTCTACAAAAAAGAAATCCTGTTTCTGCAATATTGTTCCGGCGGGTAAAGATCTGATTACTTTGTCAAAAATAACACTGATCTGCTCAATCTGGTCACTATCAAGCGAATATATCTGAGGGAGCATCACTTTATACACTAAGCCGACATCTCCTTTTTTACTAATTAACAAATCATTGTCTACCGCTAATATGTTAAAAGCCTTTTTGATATCTATATCTTTCATAATCTTAGGAAATAATTTGTATTTTACTTCTACAATAAGAACGCTCTAATTAAAACCAGAGCCATTATTTGAGGATCTTATATTGATCCATAACTGGTATTTTTTAGGTAAGAACACTCTCCTTTTCTCAAAAACTTCTTTGCTTATTTCTTTTCCTGCTGATAAAATGGCCAGGTTTTTAGCCTCCTTTAAATCTATCCCGGTATTGGTACCACCACCTAAAATAGAACCGCCGGCATTGGTTCCTCTTTGAATGGCATAATCAAAAACATCCTTCGATACTGTTGAAGGGATTTTAAGCCACGAATGATTATTCACCTGAATACCCTGTCTTCCGTCATAGTCATAAACGCTAAAGTTTAACTGGAACAGAACATTATCTTTTTTATAACTTTCAATATCAATATTAATCCGGTCTTCCCCTAAGGATATTCTTCCATAGATAATTGAATTCTTTGGAATTAGCAGTCCGCCCGGGACATCTGTAAGCCTCATATCTTCTTTTATTCTTATAGGAATGATATTTTTATCTAATATCCTCTTCTGCTCTATAGTTTCTGAAGGAATCAGCTGTAAAATTTTCTTGTTATTTCCGGCTGTTGTTCCCTGGAAAAAATTCTTTTGATCCCGAACATCGTTTTTAACCAGCTCCTTTTTACTTTCCCTGTTTTTGGGAATATCACCGGAATCCAGAGCATTACGGGAGGCAGCCCCTTCCGTTAATCCTGCACGGATCTTATCCTGCAGCGCAAATATTTTGTTAAGGCTGTTTTCAGAACCAGATGCATAGTCGGAGCCATATCCTGAGCTATACCCGGAACCGGAAGAGTAGCTTCTTCCCGGTGAAGAGATGTTGGATAAAGCTTTCATATAGCTTTCCTGCCTTTTGGCATAATCATTTTCTTCCGTTTTGCCGCTAAAATTCTGAAACTGTTCCTGCAATAATTTTTCATCTTCAGGCAGTTCTGTATCTATACCATACTTTCCGTCTTTTGAAAAGTACTTTTTTAGATCTCTTTCATCCTGATTATAAATTTCTAATTTTGATTTTTCTTCAAGCTGTTTCTCATCTACATTAGGAGTTACAATCAACTTATCATCAGACTCCTTTATTTTTGGGAACAGGATCAGGCTCATCATCAAAGTAAGAGTACCTAATGCAGCCACAAAAACAACCCCAATAATGATCTTTTTTTTCTTGTCAAGATTTGCAAACATATTTTTATAAACTATTATTACACATGATATTCAGAAATAATAAAGGGTTAATTTTTTTACCTTCAATTATTATTTCGTAATGGAGATGGGGACCAGTGGAATGTCCTGTATTTCCACTTAACCCTATCAACTGTCCGGGCTTTACCAATTCACCCTTCCCAACAAACAGGGTCATTAAATGTCCATATCGGGTTCTGAAGCCTCCCTCGTTATCTATTAAGATGGTATTGCCATATCCTCTTTCGTACATTGAACTTAAAACGATCCCGTAATAGGTAGAAAATACAGCAGTTCCCTGAGGTACGGAAAAGTCAACTCCATGATGCTTTTTAAATACTCCGTCAACAGGATGCTTTCTGTACCCATAATGCGATGAAACAGTTTTATGATAGGATTCAACCGGCGGAATCATCTTTTGTGATTTTAATCTCTGGTAAGGAAATACTATAAAAAAGATAAAACACACAGGAAGTATCCTATTCTTTTTACTAAGTAATGTATACATAAGGTGTTATCATCATTGTATGTTTTCTCAGTTAAAAAAATCAATTCTCTTGTGTTTCCACTTGTGACGACAGTTCACCACCCATATCAGCATTTTCCTCCTGGGAAATTCTATACAATTCGTTTTCAATAAGAATATCAACCTCTTTTACAATTCTTTCAAAATTCCCATTGAGAACTTCATTGATCATTTCTCCTTCTATAATGGTTGGTATCTTATTCTTTATCTGATCTGTACGCTTCTCTACTTTTATTTTTCCTCTGAAAATCTTCCGGTTAATTTCTTCTCCGAAATTATCAGCAACCACTCCTACAAATTCTCCCTGAGAAAGCTGGGATATCGCAGATACGGGAATGGCATATTCTAAATTCTCATTAATAGAATATGAATTATTCGTATCAATGGTTACATTTTTTAATTTTTGCTTTTTCTTTCCGAATATTTCCTGAAGCTTGCTTGCCGTTTCACTTCGTACTGAACCACTAAAAATATTACCTACGATATTAAATATTGTTTCAGCTACTTTATCACCATAATCACGCTTCAGCTGTTCAAGATCCTGCATTCCTATGGTTGTTGAAACTTTGTTGGATCTCGCAGTAGCAATCAGGTTATCCAATCCCATAAAGTACATGGTGGGAAGCTCATCCAGGATCACGGAACAAGGTTGTCTTCCCTGCTGATTAATTTCTTTCAGAAGCTGGGTAACCACAAGCCCTAAAGCAGGAGAATTGGTTGTCTGGGTACTTGGTGAATTAGCAATAATTAATATGCATGGACTTTCCGGATTGTTGATACTTAATGAAATATTCTCTTCAGGAAAAACATTATTACCCATTACCCAGAATAATTCCTTGGTTGCCAACTGAGACAGCGGTATCCTCGCAGACGCTGTCTGACCAGAAAGCTGCTCGTAAGCCTGCTTGGCTAAAGCATCTGCAAAGGGAGTCATAAAGAATCTCAGTTCTGAGTACTGACCAAAAACTTTGAATACTTTTTCATCCGGCAGCGAAGCTAAAGATATGGCATGAGGCAGCGTACAGAATTTCCCGTCTTCATAAATTCTCAGGAAATAAATACAGGCCGCGAAATACGAAATCGCTGATTGTGCAAAGAAATCTTTTTCCGTAATCCATTCTTTATTCAGATTAAACAGGATGGTTTGTGATGCTTCGATGGCATCTGCTGCTTTTCTGATCAATTGAGGATCCAGAGGATTCACAAAATTAGATTTCTCCAGATCATCCAAAGAAACCACACAAAACCGCGGTTCAATTTTATATTGTTCTTTGTAATATTCATAAAAAGCAAATGTTTCTTTGGCCAGTGCAGGAAATTTGAAATCATACACCATCATCGAAAATTGCTTCTGAATATGCTGTCGTATATATTCTTCAACTACAGAGTAAGACTTTCCTGATCCCGGAGTTCCGAGAACCATCGTGGCTCTGAAAGGATTCACCACATTAATTACCCCGTTTTCTGTTTTAAAATTTACAGAATAAGGATTTTTCTTAACGACTTTCTCTTGTTCAAAGATTTGATTTTTATCATTAAACTCATCCTTCTTATCATAAAAATTGAAGTATTTTCTGAATTTTAAAAAACCAACGATATAAACAATGTAAGAAACAAAAGATATGATGGTATAAGAGATTATTTCAATCTTCACAACCGATATACTTAAGAAAATGATAAGAGATGATCCTACTATGATAATATTCTTCATAAAAGAAGAATTTTCTCCCACTTCTCTCTTTACTTCAAACCCAAAACTACAAAAGGAAACAATGGCCAGACTTACTGTTCGTAATAATAAAGGATTCTTAATAAGCGGGAAAGTTTTAAATAGCTTTATAATGAATATATTGATATATTCGTTGCCCAGTCCTTTCTCAACTATATATATATATTTCGAATAATAAATATCTACTAAAATAAACAGTATACTTACTAGAAAGGAAAATATAATTAATATATCTAAAGAATATTTATCGTTTTTCATTACATACAAATTATAACAGAATCCCGTTGCTGAAATTCCAGATTATCATCAATACTTATCAATCCAAAGATTTTATAATACAAAAGTGTATCACTGATCCTCTTCCTATTGGGAATCTTCTTCATTATCAGCGGCCTCCGTCTTTACCCCATTGCCACCATCGTTAACGGAAGCATTTTCAAGGCCTTTACTTTTGAATAAATAATTTTCTATAAGTAAACCATGAGGATTATTTTCAGTTCTTGCTACATTATATAAATCGAATGATGAATAAAACAGATTTTTTGTACTCACATTCTGATCAACTCTGGAGACGCTGAGCTTTCCATAAACAGATGCATGATAAGGATATTCTTTATCGTTAACTTTTATAGAATCTATTTCCAGTTTTTGAACCAGGTTCTGCGATTGTATCCTCGCAAAATGCCCGTTGGCCTTAAGAGATAAATACAATTGCTTTCCTGAGTTTCCAATCAGATAGAGGGCCTCATTGATATTTTTATCATAACTGAACTGATCGTATCCAAAAAATAACCTGTGAAACACTTTAATCTGGTTCTTGATCTCAGGCAGTCTGTAATTTTCGTAGTCCTGATCATTATTCATAGAGTTTGCAATGGCAGCCTGTCCCTTTTCAGTAATTACATAGATCTTTTTAGTAAAAACTTTACTCACGTAAACAGCCCAGACCGAGCTGGAAATAATAGCTATAATTGTAATAGAGAAGCTAAGAAATAATGCTTTTTTAACTAAAGAGTAAGTAGAAGGAATTTCACGTAATTTTTTTAAATCCATTGGTATTTTAATATTGATAAATGATGATAGAGATAAAAGAGAAGCATTTTATCTGAATATTTTAACTTTAAAAGAAGCTTTTCTGCAATTTTCACATAAGGGATACTGATTTTCATCGTTATTTTCTGACAGAGGAGCAATATTAGCCACCTTAACATTCTGCCCGCTTTTACATTTCACACACGACATAGCATCGGTATTAAATAAGTGAAATCCAACAGGCACTGCATTTTTTCCAGCTTCTGCTGAAGCGGACTTCAACCTTTCTTCTTCAGTATTTGAAGGTTCAACAAATGATTTAAATTCCATAGTTTAAGTAAATACGTTCTTAATGGGCATAAGATTAGAATATCAGCCACAAACAAAATTTCAGAAAAATTGTAAAAGGGATAGTATTGAATAAGTGTATGCGTTACCTATTCAATTCCTGCAGAAGTAAGGAGTGCCAATTAGATTTAAGCTATATTAAATAGCGTATAGCTTAAATCTAATACCGGTTGAAAAGTGCTATATGCTAGATGAATACATGAGTAATGACATCAACCAGGCCAAAAATAGCTAACCCTATCACAAAGCGGACAAAATTCTTTTGGGCCTGTTCGTTACCCTGCATGTACTGAACAAAGATCAGGAAAGCACCCACCACAGCAAAAGCTGCCACACCTGCATTCAATGAAGTTTTAAGAGTGTTTGTCCATCCATTAATTTTTGCATCAATTGCTCCAGCACCGCCGCCTCCCTGGGAGTATAATAAACTACTCATTGGTAATAACAATGCGATCAGGCTCCTTTTATTAAATTTCAAATTTTTCATTTCTGCTCTATTTTAAAACTAAATTTTAATTTTATTTGTTTATTTTTATCTGTAACCCGAATATCTGCTGAAAAATGGTTCCCTGTTTTTTACCATCATCCTGCAGAATTATATCAGTCTGTCAAAACTCTTCTGATAGTTCAGACTGATTCAGTTACTTTTTTTGATTCTCTATTTTCCTTTGAATTGATACTGATCAGATTTTCTAATTTCTCATCAAATCTGATGCATTGTACTCCCATCTTAAAATCAAAAAAAAATTCTTTAAACTCCCCTTTCCTGGGGTACTTTTTTATGATGTATAAATAGAGGATAGGAATTACTAAAAACACTAATGATACCAGTACCTTTTTAAATACAATAAAAAGGAACAACATCAGACATATAACAACGATCATAGCGGTGATAACGGGATAACCAAAGACTAAAGGAGTCCTTTCTAATGTTTTTGGAGTCTTATATTCCATATAATTTGTGTTTATTTTAATCTAAAAAAATCTTTATCATTACAAAAAATTCACTTATGGAAAATCTGTTCTGATCATAAAGGATGGCAGGCCAATTACAAACCGGATACAATTTTTATCAGCCTGCTCATACCCAACCTATATTGATGAATACTAAATGTCTTAACAATTATAAAACCTCAGATCAAACAGCGGCATACAACTTCATCGTCTCTTTCCATCCGGCTTTTTACCGTCCTGCTGTGAATCCTTTGAGTATGCAACAAATTAATGATCATATAGAAATACTATTTTTAAATCCAGAAGTACCT
The DNA here is from genome assembly GCF_059515165.1 of Chryseobacterium sp. CS3K3.1. Lineage (NCBI taxonomy): Bacteria > Pseudomonadati > Bacteroidota > Flavobacteriia > Flavobacteriales > Weeksellaceae > Chryseobacterium > Chryseobacterium sp. CS3K3.1. Next base: position 86,004 of record NZ_JCAKRV010000022.1, read on the forward strand.
GATCTATAGTACATTTTTTTGCTTGTGCTTTTAACGCAGTTTTGGTGATTTAGGAGGAAGCGCAGGAGCAACGTTAGCCTCGGCTTTAAGAGTTTTAGGAGGAAGTTTTGGTGCTGATTTAGGAGAAAGTCTTGGTGGTAGCGCAGGTGCATTCTGTGTTTCTGTAAACTTTGAAAGATCATTTTTACTCGATTTAAATTGACTTGCATTTGCATATATATCTTGATTCACATTTGCATATATATCATCTTGTACATATGATGCGTTTTCCTTATCACGTTGCTTAGATATCGCCGCTTGCTGCTCAAGCGCTTTTTCTATCGCATTGTTAAGCTTTTCCATAAGTTCCTTATTAAGCCCTTTCGTTGCTAACATCCCGGTACTATTCGGATTTCTACTTTTGGTAAATACTTCAATATTTTCCTTACTGTCATCAACAAAAATATTTTTAACATCAATCAACCCTTCAATACTTGCTCTTTGTGCTCTTTCATATTTTTGTATTTCTTTATTCTTATCCTGAGCCATTTTAAGCTTATTTTCCTTGACAGTCCCACCACTAGCGATAGGAACAACAATCATTGGAATATCGTTTAACTGAGTTAAGCCCTTTATTTCATTTATTGCCTTAATTGCACCCGGAAACATAGAGGCTGTTAATATAGCAACATCAACACCTTGCTCTTTACGTTCTTTAACAAGTTTATTCAGGCTCTGTCCTTCAAAAAAATCAAATGTATGTTCAGGTTTTGCAGGTTTTCCTTCTGCTTTAAGTTTTTCATTTGTTTCTTTAGCATCATTTCTAGCATTCATCAATGCAGTCTGTACCGCCCACTTAGAACTTGGTGTAATGGGGGCTTTACCCATAAGCTCGTCCATTAACTGCCCTTTTGTCAATCCAGGAATATCATTGTCTTGATACTTATTTGTATATCTCATCATAGTATTATGAAGATGGCCATCAAATTGTGTATTATCGAAGTCTAAAAAGACATTTGTTTTTGTTTTCATTTTTTATACTTATTTATTGACACTGATTATTTAAAATAGCCCCCAATACATTTATTTTAAGCAGATCATCTATTGCGCAACGTGTCATTAAAATCCCCGCTATTGTGTAACTATTATCATTTGCAAAATTAGGAGGTGTTACAATCCACTGAAAATTAATACCGTAAGAATAATCCGTAATGTATGTAGTTTTTATTCGTGTTGGTAAACTGAAAAAAAATGACATGATCTTAGGTTAAAAAGGTCTATCGCAAGAAGATTATCCATTACACAAAATGTAATTATAAAGATCAATTGATTAAGTATTAACAATCTGTAAAACTACATAATTCGATAATTAACAAAAAAATAAGACCGTAAGAATAAACAGCAACGCGTGTAGTTTTTAATCGTGCTAATAAGCAAAAAAGCATACACTATCACTGATGTTATTATAGTATTCGGCAGTAGTTTAATCTATATACAAAACCACCACATATATTTTCATCCCGGCCGCATAATAACCACAACTAATCAACTGTATTACAGTCGTTTAATCAATACTTTTGCCCACTATACAATATGCCATTGATCTGGAATAAATAGGTACTATGAACGATTTACCTTACTATTGCAATTGTAACTGCATCCGTTGTTCTTTTTTCCTATTTGATGACGAGTCTCAGAACCAATAACAATTGGCAGGAAAAACGATTACGACCCATACAAATGACGGCAATCAAAATGAAAGTATTGCATATTCTTTTTAAAAGGAATTTCAGAAACGGAAAGAATCTTGTCAAAAAAGATAAGAGTCACGGAAGATAAACCAACTTTGATAATGAGAAAAAATTACCGCATGGTCTTTTCAGGAAACAAAATCTAACAATGAACTGCTTACATTATACAGCCTTATTCATCATTAAGTATATGAAAAACAAACAGAAAGACAATAAATAATGTCATCCATGTAGTTTTATAACTACTGGTTTTCATCTTCCAATGATAACAATTTTCCTAAATTTACATTATAAAAATCACTCATTATAAATATTTTTCTTCACACCAAATAGTGCTTTGGGTTCAAAATAGTCTAAGACTAATTTTCAAAAAAATCTGTAACTGAACTAACCTTACCAGGAATGGTATATTTAGATGAAATGAACCCATGGCCTATTTAACTGATTTTTATATTTCAACAAATATCCTTTTTTCAGAGAATTACGAACCAGGCTGAGAAGCTACCCATATGTCAAAAACGGCAATAAAAAAAGCAAGTGTCAGAACACCTGCTTTTTTTTCATCTCCTACGATTACGATTGATTAACTTTTCTTCCAGGACTTGCCTTATTAATTTTTAATCTTGTTGAGTTTTAGAAATTGATCCAAGCTGTATTTTCCAGCACCAAAAGAAAAAAAAGTAAGGAGCATCAGAATATAATATAGAGGAATTTCAAAACCATTATCTCCTGCATCAAAACCATTTCCAAAATGTACCGTGACAATAGCAATAATCATCGTATCAAACTGTCATAAAAACTGAAACTCCAGAAATAAAAAATCCGGAGATTTTTTTCTCCGGATCTGATATTGCTTAATTGTATACCAACTTATTTCAGGCCTGACATTTTTGAGTATGGATGAATTCGAAATAAATTAACAGTCTGAATTATTTTACCAACTGTAATATTCCATCTGCAGGGCTATACAATGTTCCAACAATTTTAATCTTTCCATTATCCTCCATTTCCTTAAGGATCGGACTTTTTTTTCGTATTTCACTGAGTGCTATTCTTACATTATTCTCAGAAACGAACTTAACAAATTCATTGTTCCTTGAGTTTTTCATTCCTGTAAAACTCAGACTTATATTGACCGCTGGTCTTATTCTGTAAAGTGTTGCTGTAATATTACCAAACCTGACATTGTCAATTGCTGCTTTTACCACTCCACAATGTTGATGGCCCATTACCATGATAAGTTTGGCACCCGCTACCGCACAGGCATACTCAGTACTTCCCAATACATCTTCATCTACAAAATTTCCTGCCACACTTTCAACAAAAATATCTCCCAGCCCCTGATCAAAAATATCCTCCACGGGAACACGATTATCTGAACAACTTATAACGACAGCTTTGGGAGACTGCCCATTTACAAGCGTTCTTGTGCGTTTTGTATGATTTCTTACCGTTACCGTTCCCTCCCGGAATCTTTTATTGCCCTCCATAAAATCTTTCAGAACCTCTTCACCTGTTAATTTATCCTGCTGTTCTTTTGTTATGATTTGAGGAGAAGACTTTGACGGGCTTTCTCTATTCTCTGCCTTTTTGCATGAAACCGCCAATCCACAGAGTAACAGACTTAATAAAATATTTCTTTTCTTATTCATTATCAGATGTGTTTTTTACATTCTCTTTAAACCCGGTTACCTTCAGAAGGACATCTTATTTATCAGGATGCGGTGTATATCTTAAATAAGGTTTGATTTCTTTAACACCTTTCGGATATAATTTTCTTGCATCTTCTGTAGCAATACCGGGAGGAATAATGACATCATCACCAGCTTTCCAATTAACAGGAGTGGCTATAGTATGTGTATCCACCAACTGCAAGGAGTCTAAAACACGTATTATTTCATCAAAATTCCGTCCTGTAGATGCCGGATAAGTAATCATTAAACGAATTGTTTTATGGGGGTCAATGATTAATAAAGAACGAACTGTTGCTGTAGTGGATGCTTTTGGGTGAATAAAATCATAAAGCTTTGAAATGGCAAGATCATCATCAGCAATGATCGGAAACTGAACGCAAGTCATTTGGGTTTCATTAATGTCATTTATCCAATTCTGATGATCTTCTACCCTATCAACACTTAATGCAAGAACTTTGGTATTGCGGTTATCAAATTCAGTTTGCAGCTTTGCTGTCATTCCCAGCTCCGTAGTACATACAGGTGTATAATCTGCAGGATGAGAAAATAAAATTCCCCATGAATTCCCAAGGTAATTATAGAAATCTATTTTGCCGGCAGACGAATCGGCCTGAAAATTTGGTGCGGTATCTCCTAATCTAAGTGACATAATTATTTTTATTTTAATTTATCCTGTTATTTCTATCGCAAAGTAAGTTCTGCAGATATTTTATTATTGTTTTGAATTATTTGCAAAACTATCTATAAACGGATGGATTAAATAATTTGGCTTGTAGATATTACACTATAATAATGTAAATATTAATCCCTGTCTCGCTTGTATTATTAAAGACAAAAATTTGAAGGTATAATCAAAATAAACCTCATCGGGACTGGTGATTACAGCAAATTTTTATGCTCCATCAGATAGGACAAAGCTTCTCTTACGGCCTGTTCAGGATTTTTCGGATTAAAACCCAATTCATTTCTGGCTTTGGAAATATCAAAATTCTGTTGTAGTCCTGAAAACATAGCAATATCCTTTGTGGTTAATACAGGAGGTTTTCCACTTATTTTAGCTGAAAGTTCCATGAATCCGGCAATGGTATAGAGAATAAATTTAGGAACAGAACCCGGCACTTTGATTTTCAGTTCCGGATAAAGCTTTTGAGCCAATCTGGTAGTGTTGGTAATAGTCATGCATTTTTCATTCGCTAAGATATACCGTTCCCCTGAACGTCCTTTCTGAGCTGCAAGGTAACATCCTTCGGCAACATCCTTTACATCTACCCAATTAAGGGTTATTTTGGTGTCCATTGGTATTTGTTTATTTAAAATTAACTTCAGTACACCATAGGACACATTCAAAGGAAGAAAAGCTTCGCCTCCTATCATTGCTCCCGGCATTACAGACACCAGTTCTATTCCTAATTCCTCAGCGAGTTGAAAAGCCAGTTTTTCGCCATCGTTTTTCGAATTATAATACATATCCCGGCGGTCAGGATTATACCCGTTACTTTCTTTAGCAGGAAGATGAGTATAATCCAAAGCTGCAATGGAACTTACATACACGATTCTTTTCACGCCCGCTTCTGCAGCAGCTTCAATCGTATTTCGGGTTCCGTTCATATTGACATCGTAGATTTCCTTTTTTGGATCTTTAGCCCACAATTTAAATGCTGCACCTACAGCATAAAATGTATGAACCCCCTGAAGAGCCTTAACAAAGGAAACTTTGTCCGTAATGTCAGCCTGAACTACTTCACAGTTCAGATCCTTGAAATATTCTTTATTTTGGATACTGCGAACGGATGCCCTTACATGAAATCCTTCTTTTATTAGTAATCTTACCAGATTATTGCCCAGATGACCGTTCGCACCTGATACCAATACTAAGTTTTTGCTTGTCATATCTTTTGATTTTAAATGATAGTGCAAATTTCAGTTTTGCTCATTCAAAATCACTTCACAAATGTTACCTAATAATCTGCTTGCGGATACGGCTCAAACTTTTTGGATTCATCCCTAAAAAAGAAGCGATATACTGCATCGGGACATTATGCAGAATTTCAGGATTTTCCGTTATCAACTTTAAATAACGCTTTTCAGCGGTCAATGTTGCAAGATCCTTTGCCCGTTTTTCATTGTAGGACAACGATTGCTGAAATACCAAAAAACTGAAATCTTTAAATGCAGGACTCTGCTGGATAAGCAGATCGAGATCAGCCTTTGTAATGCGTAAAAGCTCACATTCGGTAATGCACTCGAGATTTTCTTCAGATTTATTCTGATTGACAAAGTTGGTATACGATGTAATGAAACCGGGAGGACAGTTGATATGGGTGGTTATCTCATCTCCTTTATCATTGTAATGAAACAGCCGGACGAAACCTGAAACCACAAAATACAGGTACTGCGGTATTTTTTCTTCTTCCTCGATTATTCTGTTTTTTGGATATAATACAGGTTCAAAATACCGATTACACAGCTCTCTTTCTGAATCTGAGAGTTTTACATTTTTTGAAATAAGTTGGTTCAGCTGATTATGCATAGCATTACAAAAATATAAACTTCCGGATTAAAATCCATTATCATCTGAAATTGGCAACTTTCCAAACAAGATGGTGTTCTTTTGTGATAGCATTTTTACTGATTATACAGTCGGAGAATTTCCACCAATTCGGGTATGGATCGTATTTTCAGCTTCTCAAACAACCTGACTTTGTATGTACTGATCGTCGATGAATGGAGATTCAGCTGATTAGAAATTTCTTTGAGGGGAAGGCCTTCCGCAAGCTTATTGGCAATTTGCAATTCGCGGTCTGAGAGGGCTTCAAAGGGGGAATTTTTTGCCGTGCCGTTTAACGATTCTAAAAAAATCGATTCCTTTATATTATCACTGATATATCGGCCTTTATTAAGCATCGCCGCTAAAGCAGTCTCAATGACTTCAGTGGAGCTCAGCTTGCTTAGATAGCCACCAGCTCCCATTTTCAGATAACGCATCCCATACAGCTCTTCATCCTGTGAAGAAAATATCAGAATTTTTAATTCAGGCTGATGAATTTTTATATAATCTATTGCTTCCTGAACAGTACCATTAGGCATATTAACGTCCATAATGGCCAGATCGAATTCTTCTTTCAGAATTAATTTGTAGAGCGATTTATAATCCTCTACCTCTGAAATTATAGCATCAGGCAGGAGTCGTTTAATCGTCTGTATCAAACCCATCCGGACGATACCATGATCGTCTGCTACAACAATGCGAATGTTTACTTTTGAACCCATCATTCTATAAATTTACGTAAAAAAAGAGAAACCGTGGTACCTTTATTTTCAGTGGAAATGATCTGGATGTTTCCTTTAAGCAAGGATATAAAATTTTTTACAATTTTCAAACTTAATCCCACTCCTTTCTCGCCAGCAGTTCCCAGAAATACAGGATTACCATGAGTGTAGATCGCAGGCAAATACTTTTCATTTATTCCCGTTCCGGAATCAATTACAGAAAGTACAACCTGATCATCTTCTGTACTTTCCTGTAAATAAATATCTTGCCCCGGAAAGGAATATTTTACCGCATTGTTGAAAATTTTGTCCAAAACATATTCGAGTAACACGCGATCGCTCGTAAGAAATGCATGATGATCTCCTTTAAAGTAAAAATTGATGTTTTTTTCTTTTAATTGAGCAGCGTATTTTTCTTCCAAATAGTGAAAGAGATCCGTCACCATAATTGTAACGGGTTTAATCTTAAATTCCCCGTACTGTGTTTTTAGCCAGCTAACACTATCCTGAATCGTTTGCAGATTCTTCCGGGCATCACGTTTTATCTGCGGCAATAACTTAAAAAAATCTTCCTCACTTATGGTCTTTTGCTCCAGCTCTTCGATAAGCCACAGAAAGGTTCCAAACAGTTCTTTTGAGTCATGAGACAATATCGAAATCAGTCCGTTCTTGAAATTGATTTCGTTTTCAAGTCTTTCGATTTTTAATTGTAGTTCGTTGATCAAATCATTCATAAATTCAGTATCACGGTTAGAAGCTGTTTGAATTATTTTTGAAAGAAGGCAGAAAGAGTTATGTTGTTTAAATACTGATAAAAACATATAGTCCAGACCTTTCTTTCAGGAGCTGGCAAGTTATAAAAAATATCATATCAGTGAAAAAAAAATCAAACGGGATTTACCTGAAATAATACAGGTCCTGTTTTATTTCACAAAAAAGGCTGTGTCAGATTCCATGAGAATTTTAACTCTGGCAGACGGTTTACCGGTATTATCGAAAATAGAGAAAAGGTGAAATATAGAACAGTACCAACAGATTACAGATCACAAAAAACTGAATGATACAAGATAAAAATGGCAGCCTGAAGTGGCAATCATTGATAGCCAGGCACCCAAAATACATCTACAGGTAGTGAAAATTACAAGGAGCGAAGGAAAAACTCATCAAAGGAAGAAAAAGTATCTATGGAGATACTTCAGGAAATTTTTTGGAAAGTTTTGTAGTTCCGGCCAATTGCGACCAGCGAAGAACAGCCATAAATGCCGGGACTAAATACGCTAAGAAAACGAGTTATTGGTATTAAACGGATCTATAAGAAAACTATTTCAGAAAGTAGGGTTAAATTGCCGTAAAACTATAATACACATTGACAGAGTAAGTGGTATTTTCCTTCCCTACCAAACTTTGGGCACCCGCAGGCGATATGGTATATCTTACGTTTAGTCCCCGGTCCAGAACCGGAGTTCCGTTAAAGAGTATTTTTTGTGGAGTTTTGGATAAGGGTACATTTACAGAACTTCCGTCCAATCCAATTTGTAAAATGTTGGAGTTGATGTCGGTCTGCAGGCCGCCTTTCTTGAAATAATTTTCGTCCGATTTTACATAGAGCTCAAAATTTTCATTATTAGACAACATAATCTGGTTGGGAATCATCTGTGACTGGCCATCCGTGTAATGGGCAGCGGTATTAAAATTGAAGTTGACATTGCGCCCGGAACTGGGAATGGTGATCTCTGACAGAGGAAGCACCTTTAGCTGAACAGCCGTATTTTGCAAGCTGTTAATGGAGTTATCTGTACTGCTGGCATTGAAGTTCAATTCAAACGTATAGGTTCCGGCTTCAAAAAAGAAGTTTTTAAAATCTTCAGCAGACACATAAAGCTGGGGGGTAAAACTGTTCCTGTTTCCCGCTACAACACTGAAGTTAGCAGCCGAAAAATTCTGAAAATCGGCAGATAAGGCCTTGGTGGTAAGTGCAGATCCGTTACTACCCAATTTAATGCTGGCAATATTTCTGGTTCCGGGAACACCTTTAGAGGACGTGAACTGGACATTTGTGGAAACTGCTTTCGCCCAAAAATTAAAATCAACCGTATTCGCGATTTCCGTATTTCCAAAATCCCATACCCGCGTGCCTGTACTGCGGTAGTCATTCAAAGATGAGATTTCTATATATTTTGTTAAAGAGTTTGCAATCCATCGTATAGATGAAGGAATGACTAAAATTGTTTTAAAATTACGGGGCGTGAAGTCATTATAATTCTGAGTGATATCCATGGAGTAATTCCCGGCCCGGAAGGCATTGGCTGTAAATTGTGAGGCAGGAATTTTAAATGTAAAATTGATGTTTCCGCGGTTGAACCCTCCACCGATACTGATGGATGGCGGTTCAAACCATTTTACAGCGCTTGTACTGAACGACTGAAAACCTGGTAAATAACCTGAAAGTCCGGTATAGGGCAGCTGCCCGCCCATACTTTCCAGCTGCCACAGAAGAGCGGATGCGGGTAATGTGAGTGAGGAAGAAGAATGAGTAAAATTTGGCCCGGAAACAGAGGTAAATGTAGGAGCGATTGGGAGTAATCCCAAAAAGGCATAATCCCAGTTGGTTCTGTTGGCGTTCGTCATTACCCTTGTAGGTACTGAGGTAAATTCGGTCCTGTTAAAAATATTATTTTCAGGAACCGACAGGTACACATCCTGAGCTTTCGTGGCTGCAGCCCCGCAGAACACGGTAAAAATTCCTATTAGAAAAGCCCTCATCTTTTTCATACTTTTAAATTTAAAACTTTTTCACCTTAATGGTGGTGTCTTTCTTCTTATATTCAAAAACCAGAGTTTTTGAGTACCCTTCTTTTGTCACCTGAATAGTTTGGCTGGGTTGTGTATAGCTGTATTTGTCATTTTCAATATAGATGTTATATTTTCCATCTTTCAGGAAAAATTCAAACTCATTTTTCTGGTTCACCACTGCAGTATAGATCGTGCCATCTTCACTTTTTGCATACACCACTATTCCGGTTACATCCGTTTCCAAAACATCGTAAGCTTGTTTGATCTCTGTCAATTTCCCACTTACCCTGATGTTTTTTACCATGCCCACTTTGCGGTTAATATTGTTATGGACCATAATGGCAGTATCCATCATCAACCGGGCACCCGCACTTTCGTTTACTTTCAGCGTGTAAGTACCTTCGGGCACATTCTGAAAAACTACTTTTCCATTCTTATCCGTCATCGCTACATAATTGTCCAGTTTTACAATTTCATTAGCAAGTACTGCTTCGCCGGACTCCAGAAGTCCATTGAAATTTTTATCTTCAAAGAACTGGAAAGCCACTTTATGATTTCCAAGAGCTGTAGCGGTGGTAAAATATTTTCTAATCCCCACTCTGAACTGGTAATAACTTCCGCTGGTTGCATATTCAGCGGTAGATTTATACCCGGAAAGATTAAAATACCCTGTGGTGGACCAGGAAGGCGAAATCTTATATTCCAGATTACCTGTGATATTGCTGTTTAAATTTTGATACAGTTGCGAATAGAAGGTTCCTGCTGAAAAAGATCCGGTCAGATTATGGTTAAACATCTGGAAATTATATGAGGCGTATACATTGTAGTTGGCGAAATTACGGTTTACATTATAATAAGAATTTAAATCAAAGACACTTGTTGCGTTCCATTGGGCGGTTCCGTTGAGGGAGAATGACTTATATCTGTAAGACAAGGTTGTTTTCAAACTGTTGAACCAATCTGGTTTATCATTCTCTTTTGAATAAGAATATTCCGCCGTAAGGTTCAATCCGTGAGCACCTAAAGTAGTACTGATGTTGGCTTCCAACCTATAGGAAAAAAGTTCCTGTGATGTGTAAAAATTAGCTGTTTTTTGCTTTTCAACCTTTGGAGACAGTAGAAAATTCCATTTCTTTAAAGAAAACTGATACCCTAGTCCCAAAGCTTCTGTACTGTTGAAATAATAACGCAAATTAGCGGTGTTCCCAGGTTGGATGGGCTCGCTCTGGAAACTCAGGAACTCTGGCTCTATCTGCGACTTCTGATATTGTATAAAAGCGCGCTGAGCAGCAGAAAATTGACGGCCGATCCGCTGATTTGAGAAAAAAGATCCCCTTTTGATCCCTGCATAACTTTTGGTGGCAAAGGAATTGAAAGACTGTATCTCCCATTTCCCTATTTTCCCCTCGTAATTGGCTCCCATTAATGCTCCTGCATTTTCATCGTTGTTCAAAAGACCTTTTTCGTGGCTCACTCCTACCTCCGTGCGGATGGTGTGTTTATCATTAATTAACAATGATGTTACCGCATTCGCTACCTGCGTATCTACGTTAAAGCGCGGATCATGATCGAATATATAAGACACTTTCCCGTTGAAAGATTTAGCATTTCCAAAAGCATATTTTGTACCCACCATGGTAGATCCTTCTGTTTGCTGGAAAAAAGTGCCATACAGGTTGTAATTATTTTCCAGCGCAAGAACTTCAATCTGATTATTGTTACCAAATCTGGTAGAAATTTTCCCGCCTCTTCCGAAAACCGGGTAATCGTAATCGCTGCTGTTAACATTTCCCAAGCGTAATACCGTATTTTTTCTCTCCAGTTCCAGCCAGGTATCATACAGGTTATACAAGCCGTCTTCAACATAGTAATCTGCACCGATATTGAAACGCGATTTTAAATTGTCAGACACGCGAAATGCTGTATTTCCCCTCAATTGAAGATAATTGAAACCTGAACTATTTTCATTATAGCTCATTTCCGCAAAGTTACTTCCGCTCACCGCTTCATTTCCACGGGCAATCTGTCTGTTATGTGATAAAATAACTAAGTAGAGTGTATTGCTTCCCACAATTTTATTATCAAGCAGATCTGTGACAATTGCATTAATATTAAATTCCGGATAAAGTGTATTCTGTTTTCTGACGGCAATTTTAATCTCAACTGTTTGCTTTTCCAGACCTTCCAGAGATACGGTTTGTTGTTTTGGCAAAATTTCCAAACCATCAGGAATGGATTGCAGATCAATCTTAACGGTGCGTTTACTGTACCCCTGGTTTTCTACAGTCAGCAGAATTGAGGATTGAGGTAAAGCAGGATTAATGAAATTTTCGTAGTTGGCGGTATAAATTGCGATGTTTTTGTTCTCGCCCTTAGCAACGAAGAACGAGGTACTAGCAGTTCTGGTAACCGCTGGGGCGGCGTAAGAAACCTGAAATTGGATCTTATTGGATCTCAGTTTCATAAAATCCACGTTGGCAATCAGTTTCACAGGAAGATTTTTAGACTGACCAGCGCCTAAGGTAAAGCCATTTTTGGGATAGAAAAGCAACCCCGGATAGTTTTCCTGAGGAATAATATTCTGAATAATAATCTCTTCAGAACTTTTATTCTCTATGATCAGGAAATTAGTAAAAGTAGAACCCTTTTCAACAGCTAAACTGTCATTTTCAAAATGGATTTGAATATCCTTTTTTTCCTGCGCAAAGGCCCACGAAAAGTGTAGAAGAACAAATACAAAAAATAAGATTGTTCTTCTCAGGACTGACATCGATATTCCATTCTGTGGTTTCAAAGCTTACTATTAAAATTTAAAGTTTTTTTCTCCTACACGTAAATCATTGGATTCTGCCATTTTGACGATAACCACACCAAGGAAGTTCCCTGAAATGTTTTCAGGTAAAGAAAACTGAACAACCTGATTGGTATCCGGAAGCATGGAGATTGAAATTGCGGGTAATTTTATTTCTTTGCCGCTGTCTGTGTTGGTAAGTTCAAACTCAACGGTAGCATCATTGATGGTGTTTCCGTCATTGTGAATGCTTACTGCAACTTTTCTGTTCGCTGCATTTTCATTGCTCACCTCTGCAATATTGGTAATATCCAGACTTTTCACATGGTTTCCCGGTGGAGTATAAAAGAGGTGAAGTCCCACCTCAAATAAGGTGATAATACCAATACCATTCTGAACACGTGCCTTATCTGCCTGCTGAGGAAGTTGGGTAAAAAACAACATACTGTTCGTAACGGCAGATTGTGACGCATTTGCAGGAATCTGCATGGTTACTGCAATCTCCTTTGTACTTTTCGCAGGAACTGTTACAGTGTTTTCTAAGGTAGATACCCAGGAAGCATTAGACGTTTTTGAACTGCCTGCATCAAGATAAACCTTATTTCCGTCTTCTTCTCTGAACCAGTCTTTATAGTTGAGATTAAAGACATAATCCTTATCCGAGCTGTTCTGAAGCGTGACCGTCTTTGTTACTTTTTCTCCAGGATTACCGGTAAAAAACAATCGTGTAGGCGACATAGAGATACTTTGTGCCAGAAGCGAAGAAGATCCTGTGAGGATAAAGAAAATGAAAAGGTGAATGAATTTGTGCATGGTGTAAATAGTTTAATAATAAAAGATTCCCAAAACTACTGAAAACATAGCAAAAGGAACCTTTTAAACTAATTTTTTTTTATAAAGCAGTCGCGGTATACGTTACTGTTTGTGTATAAGTTCCGGCTGGTTTTCCTAAAATATCAGAAGATGATGATTTTGCTGCCGGAATAGTGTAATCCAGGTTCAATGTTAAGGCACTTCCGAGAGGAGCATTGGCTACTAAGTTTTTTTCTCCGGGGGATAAAACCACTTCGCTTTTTGTTCCGCCCATACTTCCGGGAGCTTCTGCAGCTTTGATTGTTAAAACATCCACTGGGATTGAGTTCGAACCATTGAGGAAATTCGGACCGCCTGCTTTTACTTTTACATTAAAGTTCTTTGTGGAAGTAACTTTTAAAGAGTTCGCTTTGGTAATTGTCTGATCAGAATTATAGTCTGCTGCAGTAACATAATTAAAGGCAACTATACCACCAATTGCTGTACTTCCTGCATCGATAGAGATGACATCGTTCAGGGTAATGTTTGCAGCTGTGGTTGCGGTTGTATTCTGAGCTTGAATATTGTTAGTTCCAAATATAATTGTTCCAAAAGTTAAGGCTGTGATTGTGATTAGTTTTGTCATGGCAGTAATATTTTATTGTTATTTTTATTTAATTGTTCTTGATGAACACTGCAAATCTACAGCGGTGATAAAAGTTTTTTTATTATAAAGCTGTTGCAGTATATGTTACTGTCTGCGTATAAGTTCCGGCCGGTTTTCCTAAAATATCAGAAGATGATGATTTTGCTGCTGGAATAGTGTAGTCCAGGTTCAATGTTAAGGCACTTCCTAGCGGAGCATTGGTAACTAAATTCTGATCCGTTGCAGATAAAACGACAGTATTTTTTGTTCCGCCCATGGTTCCGGCGGCTGTAGCTGCTTTGATCGTCAAAACATTAACAGGGATTAAGTTCGTTCCATTCATAAAATTAGCACCTCCTGCTTTTACTTTAACATTAAAGTTCTTCGTGGAAGTAACTTTTAAAGAGTTGGCTTTAGTAATC
>NZ_JCAKRV010000023.1:0-90211 GCF_059515165.1 Chryseobacterium sp. CS3K3.1
GACTGTACAAACACCCGATAATAGTTTCGGGATCAACCACAGTAATGGAACCATCAATCTGAAAACCTACATTGGAGGAGGAGCTGCCTACGTAGGAACGACAACCGCCAATAATCTTAATCTGACAACCAACAACACGCCTAAAGTAACAATAACTTCAACCGGAAATGTAGGGATTAATCACAGTAACCCTGATCGCACACTGGATGTGAATGGGAATGTAAGAATCCGCAAGATAGATTATGTCAATACTGCTCTTAATTCAGGAATCGTACTATCTGATGCCGGAGGTGCTATTACACAAATCAATTCCACGAATTTTATCAAATCATTAAAGATTCCCAATAATATTTTTAATGCAGAACAGAGATCATCAATTTCTACTTACCTGCCGGGGAATGGAGCCAGCAATACAGTCGTATTAAGCTCAGTTAATATCAATGATCCAAACAATGGCACCTGGAATTCATCTACTAATTCGTATACCGTTGCTAAAACAGGAATATATGAGATTACAGCAGGTGTAAAACTTGAAAATACAAATACTAATAATACCCACAGTTTATACATTCACGCAGGCTCTACAACGTGGATCTATGCAGGAACTAAACTATCAGGAGCAGTCGTTTCATCGGGAGGCACTTACGTAAAGTTACTTAATGCGGGAGAAGTAATTTACTGTGAAACAAGATCAGGGGGACCAGGTAGTTATACACAAGGTACTGCATTTATGCATATTATCTATACACCATTATAGAACTTTTTGCAAACAAACTGTAATAAATTAGTTGTACACTTTATTATAAACACATGAGTCGTTTTAAAATAAGTCGACATAAATAGTCAGACAATAAAAAATCCGGAGAAATATTGAGTTTCTTCGGATTTTTTATGAACTTTATCTGGTCGTAATTCAGGTTAAACATATTCTTTTATTACGTTATAAGACAGAAGTAATAAAGCCTTACTAAAATCTGTATTTCTATGTTTTTTTAATATAAAAGTTAAAACTTACCACTTTAAAACTTATCCAGAATTTTCTTCGGCAAGATCTTCACCAGTTCTTTTTTATATTCTTTTTCAAGAATAACAAATTTCCATGCCTTTTTATCTTTTGAAACCGCACAGGCTTTCATAGCGGCGTTGATGAGATATGAGCCTTCGCTGGCGACATATTTCACATTATTTGCTCCGTATTTGGCTGTCAAAGCACCGTTCATTCTCTTTTTCATATCATCATTCAATGAACTGACATTACATTTCAGTTTCAAAAAATAAGGGGTAACAGAAAAATACTCGCCGGTTATGAGCTCAGGTTTTTCAATATTTCCAAACTTCAGATCTTCTACTTCAATTTTCATAAATGGATTATTGTAAGTCATATTCAAAATCTGTGTCATCTGCTCTTTTGACACTATGGTAAAGAATTTTGGGTATATGCCGTTTACTGCCTGATCCATTTGTTTAGCTTGAATACTGTTGACAAAATAGGTGAGTGATTTTTTTATTGCTGCATCGTCAGGACTTGCCCCACTCTGGGAAAACCCCATAAAAGACAGCAGAACGAACAGAAACAGAAGTGATTTGGTTTTCATTATCTGGGTTATTATAAGTTTAAGATGATTTCGTATCAGAAAAACATTTAGCCTTTCCGGATGGTAAATGGGTCGTATCATTTACACAGATCGTTACAGAATATCTCTGTGCAGAATAAAAAAAGCCATCCTTACGGACGGCTTTGATACTATTGTGAAGATTCAATTATTTTACTTTTACAAGCTCAACATCGAAAACCAACCATGAGTTTGGCGGGATCACTCCTCCTGCTCCTCTCTCTCCGTAAGCCATTGCAGGCGGGATCAATAATGTAGCAGTTTCACCTTCTTTTAATAACAGGATACCTTCATCCCATCCTTTGATCACTCTTCCCATTCCGATTGGAATTTCGATAGGCTCATTTCTCTTGAATGAAGAATCGAATTCAGTTCCGTCTACCAGTTTACCTGCATAGTGTACAGATACATTATCACCAGCTTTTGGCGCTTTACCGTCTGCTGTTTTTGTAATTTTATAGTAAAGACCTGATTCTGTTTTTTGCATACCAGCTTTCAGGTTTTCAACCAATTTCTCCTGGTTAGCTTTGAATTCTTCTTCTCTTTTTTTCTT
Source organism: Chryseobacterium sp. CS3K3.1 (assembly GCF_059515165.1). Taxonomy (NCBI): domain Bacteria; kingdom Pseudomonadati; phylum Bacteroidota; class Flavobacteriia; order Flavobacteriales; family Weeksellaceae; genus Chryseobacterium; species Chryseobacterium sp. CS3K3.1. Next base: position 2,167 of record NZ_JCAKRV010000023.1, read on the forward strand.
TTCAGCTTCTTCTTTAGCGATGAAAGCTTTATTGTTTTCTGCTATTTTAGCCTTTCCTTCATTGAAAGTTTTAGCCGCATCGTAGTGCTTGTATTCGTCACCTTTGCTGAAAACAGAAACTTTTTCTAAAACGATATCTGTTTTAGGTTTGTCCTGAGCTCCTTTTTCAACGTTAGCAATCGCATCAATTACCTCATTTCCTTTTACCACTTTTCCGAAGATCGTGTGTCTTCCGTCTAACCAAGGTGTAGCCACTTCAGTGATGAAGAACTGAGAACCGTTGGTGTTTGGTCCAGAGTTAGCCATAGAAAGAATACCTTTCCCTGTGTGTTTAAGGTCGTTTCTTTCGTCTTCGAATTTATACCCAGGATCTCCCATTCCTGTTCCCTGAGGATCTCCTCCCTGGATCATGAAATCTTTGATTACTCTGTGGAAAATAGTTCCGTCATAGTAAGGAACTCCTTTAGCCTTAGCTTTGTTATCGATTTTCCCTTCTGCAAGACCGATAAAGTTGGCTACAGTTACTGGTGCTTTCTTGTCTTCAAATTTTACAATTAAGTTACCTTTTGTAGTTTGAAGATTGGCATAAAGTCCGTCATTAAGACCTTCGTAAGTTTCTTTGTCTACGTTCATTTTTTTATAAATTGGGGTACAACTCATCAGCGAAATACTTGCCGCTGCCAGAATTATATTCTTGTTAAACAATTTCATGTATTTATAAAGCTTTTAATTTTATGATTAATGGAATGTCGTTGTCTATTTTCTTTTCGTCTCCGTAAGTTCCGTAGGCCAAAGAAGACGGTACCAAAAGTGTTACTTCCTCTCCATCATGTATAAAACGCAAAGCGTTCTCCACTGCTCTCAGTTCATCAAAGTGTCCGAATCTGGCATCTCTTCTCTCAAAAGGCTGATCATAGATTTTAGTCTGGTCAAAATCATACAGATCATAAGAATAGGAAATGGTTGTTTCATCTTTCCTTCTTTCTCTCTGATCATAGCCTTCCACGGTTACCCAATAATTAAGCTGCGTAGGATAATATTTTACAGACTGGCCACTGATCCAGTCCTGAATCTGGCCACGTTCTATACCATTTAAATTTTTCATCCTGTTTTTAGAAACATCCAGATCTTTCTGGCTCAATACCCCGCCTACAGGGGGATGTACCGTCTGTGTATTTCTGTTGCAGCTCAACAGGCTTATGGCTGATATGAAGAGTATTTTTTTCATAAACTTTTGCGAAAATACACATTTCGCGAATCAATTACAAAACTTGACACAGAAATATGTGAATGTTGTAACGCATTGATCCCAGCCAAAAAGTCTTCGTGCATTTTACGTGAATACACAGGTACGAAAAAGCCGGGAAAAACCCGGCTTTCATATCGTTATATCAATAGTATTATACTGTTTCCAATACGTGATCTACCATCACTCTCCATCCAAACGGATCTTCAGACAAATTGGTTTGTAAGTCTACCAGATCTTTCTTAAGGATAGCCGCATAGCTTTCTTCATCAGATAATCTCGGAAGCGCAAGTTTTTCTCCCTGATATCCTAAAGCCTGGAATTGAGTGGTTACTACTGCTGTACCTACACCCCAAACTTCTTTAAGTTCACCGTTCTTTAAAGCTTCGATTACAGTTTTTACCGCAATCGGTTCAATTTTCACTTCGATACCTCTTTTCTTCGCTAACTGAATGAAGCTGTCTCTCGTTACTCCGTCAAGGATTTTCTCAGATGTTGGCGGCGTATAGATCGTATCGTTGATTCTAACAAACACGTTCATTGTACCACTCTCTTCGAAATATTCGTGTGTAGCATCATCCGTCCAGATGATTTGCTCATACCCTTCTTCAATAGCCAACTGTGTTGGATAGAAAGAAGCCGCATAGTTACCTGCAGCCTTTGCAGAACCTACCCCTCCGTTTGCAGCTCTTGAATAATGATCAGAGATTTTTACAGATACCGGTTCTGAATAATAACTCTGTGCCGGTGTTGCAACAATGGCAAACATATATTTATTAGCAACTCTTGCTTTCAAAGCTTCCTCTGTAGCAAAAATCAAAGGTCTGATATAAAGCGACATTCCTTCCCCCTGTGGAATCCACTCTCTGTCAATATCTACCAAAGCTTTCAATCCGTCTAAAAACATTTCTTCAGTCACTTCCGGCATAGCAAGACGTTTCGCTGACTTGTTGATACGTTCAAAATTCTTTTCAGGCCTGAAAAGGAAAACCTGCCCGTCTTTGTCTTTATAGGCTTTCATACCTTCAAAACAAGCTTGTCCGTAGTTTACTCCCATCATGGCAGGCGTAAATGGAATCGGACCGTAAGGAACTAATTTTACATCACCCCATTTTCCGTTTTCATACTCACAAATGATCATATGATCGATGAAAGTACTACCAAATGAAAAATTGTTAGGGTCAAATGTAGAAATTCTGGAGTTTTCAGTTTTTTGAATTATCATTTTTTAAAATTTTTACGATGTTCTACAAATTTAACATAATTTTCTAAATATAAAAATTTTAGAGTAAATTTGACAAAAAATTAGCTTGAAAAGAGAGATTAAGACCACAAACGACGGAAGTAAAACATTGTTTATCAATGATTTAAATGAAAACTACCATTCTCATCACGGAGCCTTACAGGAAGCCGAACACGTGTTTATCAAAAATGGACTGAATTTAACAAATGATTGCGAAATTAATATTTTAGAACTCGGTTTTGGAACAGGTTTGAATGTTTTGGTAACAATTAATGAATATTTAAAAACTGACAAAAATCATGTCATCAATTATTTTTCGCTCGAAAAATACCCCATAAATGAATCCGAAGTTAAGGATTTGGCTTACTTTGAACTTTTCGATAACCCAGAGTTTAAAAATATTTATCAGAAAATTCATCTGGCAGATTGGGAAAAGTCAGTAGAAATTATTAGTGGATTCAATTTAAAAAAGATAGAATGTGATTTTTTCGACCTGAAAGACATTGATCTGCCAAAAATCAACCTCGTCTATTTCGACTGTTTTGGAGCCAGAGTACAGCCAGACCTTTGGGAAAAGCCATTGTTTGAACTCGTAGCTGACAAAATGGCCATTAACGGATTATTAACCACCTACTCTTCTAAAGGCAGCGTAAGAAGAATTCTTCAGGAACTGAATTTCCAGGTGGAGAAAAAACAAGGACCTCCGGGAAAAAGAGAGATGATTAATGCAATTAAGTTGTAGAAGGAAGCCGGATGTTTACAGCCGGGAGCTTAATTAATTTGATTTTTTATTTTAAAATAATAATCAATATAATATGATTCAATATTATTAGATGGTATTAAACTTCCAGCTTCACGCTTCCAACTTCCGGCTTTTCCAACAAAATTCCTTACATTAGCTATACAAAATATTATACATTATATATATGATAGACAAGATCAACATTAGAGTGTATGCCTGTGCGGTAAAAGATAAACAAGTTCTGACCTTATTTGAAGAATATGCCGGCGAACCTTTAATGAAATTTCCGGGCGGCGGACTGGAATACGGTGAAGGAGTTCTTGAATGTCTGCACCGCGAGTTTGATGAAGAATTGAATGTAAAAATCAATGTGCTAGAACATTTCTATACTCAGGAAAATTTTCTGGTATCGCGTTTCAGAGAAAACGAACAACTTCTTACCATATATTATATAGTAGATATCGTTAACGAGGAAGACTTTATTATTCTGGATCCCTGTATCGAAAAAACAGAATGGATTGATATCGACAGACCGGACAATCCTTTTCCTCTTCCCATAGATAAAATTGTATTTGATAAATTAAAAGAAAAATTCCTGTAAGCATTCTTACAGGAATTTATATTATTTCTTTACTTTAAAATCATTGGCTCCGGGATAAGGCTGCAGATAACCAGAGTTCCAGTTGGACTGCAATAAAGACTCTATGAATTCATCACTTCTGTTGGTGTGGGGATCATAGCGTTCTTTCAGATCAATATCAGCCATTTTTCCTTTTACATTCCACCAGAAGGCACTCCATCCGCCTCTTAATTCTTTGATAATCTCAAATACATTTTTTCCGGTTGCCCTGTTCATCAGTTTTGCAAAAACCTGTCCTTCGGTAGTCGTAAGATCTCTCAATTGCTTTTCATATTGGTCAGCCAGTATATTCTGCCTTTCTCTTACAAATTTTCTTTTGGCTTTGCTGTCCAGATCGTTCATATCTTTCTGGATATCTCTGTACTGCTGCAATGCAGTCACAAACAACGGATACACCCTGTACAGCTTTTTATTCAGAAAATAATAGTAATTCTTATCCAGCTGATTATTAAATCTCGGTTTATTCACTAAAACCAACTCATCCAATACAACTACAGGCTCCCCATTGATTTCATACACCTTAATCTTCTGCTGTTCGTCATAATAATACTTATTGCCAAATTCATCCACTTTCAGAGATTCAGGCGGATACTGATTGAGTGGTTTTGCCACTATACCATCTTTCTGACCAAAAACACTGACTCCAAAAAAGAAAATAAAAAGGCAGATAATCTTACTAAAATTCATTATTTTTACACTTATAAGAAGAAAAATTAAACGCAAAAATCATTCCTTTTTATGAAATTTGAAAAGAAATCTTTGAAATTTTTAGAGAAATATTTAAACACATCATCTCCAACAGGTTACGAACATAAAGGGCAGGAAGTCTGGATGGACTACATCAGACCTTACGTGGATAAAATTGAAGTAGATCATTATGGAACCTGCTATGGAATCATCAATCCGGAAGCTGAATTTAAAGTAGTGATTGAAGCACACGCTGATGAGATATCATGGTACGTCAATTATATTACAGATGACGGATTAATTTACGTCATCAGAAACGGAGGTTCTGATCAGACGATAGCTCCTTCAAAAGTTGTCCACATCCATGGTGAAAACGGAATTGTAAAAGGAGTATTCGGATGGCCGGCTATTCATACCAGAACCAACCAGAATGAGCCTACTCCTAAAATTGAAAATATTTTTATCGACTGTGGTGCTACTTCTAAAAAAGAGGTGGAAGAAATGGGAATCTTTGTAGGATGTATGATCACCTATCCGGATGAATTCTTTGAAATGAACGACAGATATTTTGTCTGCAGAGCTCTGGACAACAGAATCGGCGGTTTTATGATTGCTGAAGTAGCCAGACTTTTAAAAGAAAATAAGAAATCAATTCCGTTCGGACTTTATATTACCAATTCTGTACAGGAAGAAGTAGGTTTATACGGAGCAGACATGATTGCTGACACCATCAAACCGAATATTGCCATTGTAACGGATGTTACCCACGACACAACCACTCCGATGATTGAAAAGAAAAAAGAAGGAGATCAGAAATGTGGTGCCGGACCAGTAGTATTCTTCGCTCCAAGCGTTCATCATACTATCAGAGAACTGATTATTGATACTGCAAAAACCAAGAAAATACCTTTCCAGAGAGCTGCCGCCAGCAGAGCTACCGGAACAGATACAGATGCCTTCGCCCATTCCAACGGCGGAGTACCAAGTGCTTTAATTTCCTTACCTTTGCGTTATATGCATACTACGGTAGAAATGGTATCTAAAGAAGATGTAGGTAATGTCATCAAACTTATCTATGAAACAGTTCTTAAGATTAAGCCGGAAATGAAACTGAAGTATCATTAATTGAGATTTCAGATATGAGACAGCAGATATCAGACTCTAATAAATACACCTACTTCTGCTCTTTAAAGATCTGAAATCTGAGATCTAGCATCTTATATCTAAATAAAAAGTATAAAAAGTAAAAATGAAAACGAAGCTTATTGCTCCATCCCTTTTATCAGCAGACTTTGGGAATCTGCAAAGAGACATTGAAATGCTGAATAATTCTCAGGCCGACTGGTTCCACATTGATGTCATGGACGGAAGATTTGTTCCTAACATTTCTTTTGGTTTTCCGGTGATGAAAACCGTTCAGCAGCATGCTAAAAAATTTGTGGATGTTCACCTGATGATCGTGGAACCTGAAAAATATGTTGATGAATTCATCAATCATGGTGCTGATCTTGTTTCTGTACATTATGAAGCATGTACCCATCTTCACAGAACCATTCATCATATTCAGAGCAAAGGAGCAAAGGCAGGTGTTGTTTTAAATCCTTCTACTCCGGTATTGATGCTTGAAGATATTATTGCTGATGTGGATCTTGTATTGCTGATGAGTGTAAATCCGGGATTCGGAGGACAGAAGTTCATTGAAAATACTTACAAAAAGATTGCAGAAACCAAGGACCTGATCTTAAGTAACAACTCAACTGCACTTATCGAGGTAGACGGAGGAGTAAATCTTGACAACGCTTCCAAATTATTTGAAGCAGGTGCCGATGTTCTTGTTGCTGGAAATGCTGTTTTCTCAGCGGAAAGTCCGGAAAGAACAATCGAGCTTTTAAAAATCTAAAAGAAGCATCTTCATGATAAAACAAAAGAGGCTGTCTCAAAAGGTAAATTAACGCTCTGAGAATTTCCTAAATGACAAAAGTTGTCAGGCAGGAGTCCGAGAGAGGGGGTACTTTTGAGACAGCCTCTTTTCTCTTGTTTGGAAATTTAAGTCGTCTTGGTTATAATCTTTTTTTCAACTTATTTGAAAATGTTTAAAACTATCTTGCTAACAACACAAAGATCTGAATAAAACCAGACGTACACATCGGTAGAAATACGTAATTTAATAGTAGGTATTTTCACTTAATCCATTATAATTCTTTATTCCACACACAGGCGCAAACTACAAAAAGGATGGAAATCACGGAAAAAACAGTTCTTATATTATTGAGAAAATTCCATCTGTTTTCAAAATTTTCCCGCATCTGTCTGATCGCTTCTGTCGTGGAACCGGAGATATAAAACTTATCCAAAGTATCATTCATAGGAACATTTCCGGCGACCGTTACCCCAAAAACTCCAATCAGATAAGCCAGTGTAGCAAGAAGAAGAAAAATAAAAACAGGCTGCTGTCCGCGGAGCAAAAATGTAGATAAGGGAAGAAGAACCAGCGTTCCCATAAAACTCATAAAGAATACAGGGTTCAGAATTTCCCTGTTGATATTCTGCATAGCTTTGAGGTATTCCGTGTCAGAAAGTTTTCCCAGACCGAGCACAACTGAGCATGAATACGCATAGAAAAGTCCTCCTATCAAAGCAGTGAGGACAGCGGTAATGATCAATACTAATGTTGTCATTTTCATATATTTTGATTTTGGTTATCAGAGAGAATAGAATTAATAAGGATTCCATTTTTTAATGATATTCTGTGCTGTAAGAATCATTTCAGCGTCCCAATGTTGTGTTTTAAAATACTGAAAGTCCGCATCTTGAACAGCCTTCACATCTGCGTTATCATAAAGAAGCCTTGTGAGTTCCGACTGTTCTTCATACAAAAGCAGGTCTTCCAAAGGTTTTTCGAAAAGTTTCACTTCCTTTTTACACCAACGTTTTTTTTCTTTGAATTTCAGGTCTGAAGTTTCAATTATTGTTCTGACTTTATTAAAATCATCCAGAAAATCATTTCTTTCTTCTTCGGTTTTCAAGGTATTTCCCAATCTTTCAATAATAATGTATTCCAGATTTGGACACTGGGTAAGAACCGAGGGTAAAACAGAGAGAATTTCTTCAGGAATAACATCATCATGAGTATCTCTCCTCACTTGCTTCTTTCCATATGCGCTCTCCTGCCAGCTGCCGCCTGAAAGATGAATCTCTTTTATTTTATCAAGTGGATACTGGTTTATTATTTCCTGAAGACCAACTTCAAAATTACAGGACTGGCAGTAAATATTATGCAGATCGAGGATCAGAAAACCATCAGTATCTTCTATCAGTTTGTCAAGGAAAACCCCTTGCTCTTTCACATCATCAATGGAAAATGAGAATGCCAGATTTTCCACGCCTACAGGGATATTGACAGCTTCCTGAAGTCTGTATAACCTGTCTTTTCCTATTTGTAAAGTTTTGGAATGTAAAGATACCGGTAAAGGTACTCCCTGATGAAAATTTTCAGTATTCATGAAGCCAAAATGTTCCGTAATATGATTGTATTTCCGCAAGCTGACTTCTTCTTTAAGTTTTTTCAGCCATTCTTCCTGCCTTGCTGTCCATCTTGCATCAAATAAAGAATAATATACTCCATGCCCTATTAAACGGTTATTTTCTGCGTAGAAATTCAACAGATCCCGAAGCCAATCCGGCTCATTGGTGTGATAAAGCGTATCAAAAGACCATTCCATCACTTCTATGGAATTATCCTGCAACAATGGCAAAACAGCAGAAAGAAAATCTGCTTCCGCCATCATTGATACTCCTAACATGGGCTTTCTCATCTTCTATCCCATTCCGCAGGCCGGACAACCATATTCGTGGAGTACAAGGGTATCTTTTTTAACTACCGGCTTAGGGGCTCCCGGTTTTTTCTTTTCAACGGTGTCCGCGGAAGTGGCTTTCTTTATTTTTTTGACAGGCTTTTTTGCTTTAGTTTCTGGTTTAGTAGTCTGCGCAGATACACTTACCGCTAATAAACTTGCCATTAATATTGCTGGAATTTTCATAATTTCTTTTTCAGATAATTTTACAATAAACGTTCCATTTATAAAAATACAATAATAAGAAACGTTTTAACAACAATTATCATTAAATATCACAAACTATTCTACACTATAATGTTTTCTTTATCTATATTTAATGTTAAAATAAAACTATATATGAAAAGCAGTCTGATTAAAGCTGTCTTCCTTGGATTGATATTATCTGTAAGTAGTATCGACGCACAGGTTCAGGCAGTTGACAACAGCAAAAAAATGGAATGGTTTAAAAATGCCAAACTGGGAATTTTTATTCATTGGGGAATCTATTCGGTTAATGGAATCTCGGAATCATGGTCATTCTTCAATAATTATATCAATCACGAAAACTATATGAAACAGCTGAATGGTTTTTCAGCTTCAAAATACCAGTCCGAGCAATGGGTAAACCTCATTAAGGAATCCGGAGCAAAATATGCGGTCATTACCACAAAACATCATGACGGTGTTTCATTATGGAATTCAAAGGCAGAAAAGGCCACTACCATCCCTCAAAATTCTTTGGCTAAAAAAGATGTGCTAACTCCTTTTGTTTCAGCAATGAAAAAGTCTGGATTAAAAACTGGACTTTATTTCTCTTTGCCGGATTGGAGCCATCCGTATTATGACATCAATACCCGGACAAAAAAACGCTATGAACTTAAAAATGATCCAAAGCGCTGGCAGAATTTTATCAGCTATTATCAGGGTCAGCTTAATGAGTTATCTGCCCAATATTCTCCAGACCTCCTTTGGTTTGATGGAGACTGGGAACACACTTCCGAGGAATGGAAAGCTTCTCAAACCCTGGATTTACTCAGGAAATACAATTCCAATATCATTATTAACTCAAGACTCAATAATCATGGAGATTACGACACTCCCGAGCAGGGCATTCCGGTAGTTCCGCCTCAAAATCAATATTGGGAGCTTTGTTATACCATGAATGATTCCTGGGGGTATCAGCCTTTTGACAAAAGTTATAAGACACCCAATATGATTGTAAGGACTTTGGCAGACGTGATCAGCATGGGAGGAAATCTTTTGCTTGATATCGGTCCGAAATCAGACGGCAGCATTCCGGAAGAGCAAATTGAAATTCTGAAAAACCTGGGCAGATGGACATCCAAAAATGAATATGCCATCTATGAAACAACCCGCGGAATTTCTTTTGACAACTATAAAGGAAAATCAGCGTTTTCAACCTCGAAAAAATCTTTGTTTCTTTATCTTGAAGAAGCTAAAAAACTTACAAAAATCTATGGACTTGCAACAAAACCCCTTTCTGTAAAAATCATTGGAGATCCATCTGCTGTTGTTACAATGGATTATAATGCTGAGAAAACACTGAATTTGAATTTCTCCAAAGTAAAATTTGACAAGGATGTCACGGTGGCAGAACTTACTTTTGACACTCCTCCTGCATTTTTGAACGATTTTAAGAAGGAAAAACATTCTCTCCCCGAAATACTGGAAAGCAAAAATACCCAGGAAGCCGTCTATGATATCGCCAATGCTTTAAACTATGATCAGAATTTAGTTACCCATGAAGGCCTTACTCAAGATGGCCTTGACATGAAAATAAACAAAACGTCTAAAACAAATCCGGAAACCATAGAATGGATAAGCAAGCATGCCGAAGCTTTATTTGAAACAGGAAAAGGCCTTCCGGCTGGTCACTACCCAGGAATGAGCGCTTTATCAAAAGACAAACAGACTCTATATCTTTTTGTGGAAGGAGTTCCTACAGGACCTATTGCTCTGAAAGGGATAAAAAACGAGATTGCCAGAATAAGAGTTGTGGGTGAAGGCACTATTCTTCCTCATACGATTTATAATAAACTGTACTGGAGTGACAGACCGGGAATTATTTATATTGATATCCCTAAAGAAAGACTGGATCAACAACTGACGGTGATCGCGGTTTTGCTTAATAAACCTGTTGAGCTATACAGAGAAAAAGTGGGAGCTATTGAAAATAATCTTTAAAGATCCCTGTAAAAACAAAATCCGGAGAAAATTCTCCGGATTTTTTATTTTGTAAGATGATTTTCTTAGAAAATCTCTCTTCCTGAAAAATGGAATTGAGCTTCGATTAATGCATTCTCGTCAGAATCTGAACCGTGAACAGCATTTTCTCCGATGCTTCTTGCAAACATTTTTCTGATTGTACCTTCTGCAGCTTCTGCAGGGTTAGTAGAACCGATTAATGTTCTGAAGTCTTCAACTGCATTGTCTTTTTCTAAAACTGCTGCAACGATAGGACCAGAGCTCATGAATTCTACCAATTCTCCATAAAATGGTCTCTCAGCATGTACTTCATAGAATTTTTTTGCATCAGCAACTGTAAGCTGAGTTAATTTTAAAGCCTTGATCTTAAAACCTCCTTCAGCAATCTTACCCAATATAGCACCGATATGTCCGTCAGCAACTGCATCAGGCTTAATCATAGTGAATGTAATGTTAGACATAAATGTATATTTTTTTAATGGCGCAAAATTACAAAAAATATCTTTGATTTTTATTTTAATTTTTTTTTAACATAAAAATAACTTTTATTAAGAAATTATAAGATAAACTTTGGCACAGTAATTGTTTATTCTATTGCGATTCTCATGTTTAATTTGAGTTTTCATGGTTATTAGTTTTTACCCAGCTTCGGCTGGGTTTTTTATTTGTAAAAAATGGCGGTATTTTTTATCAATTATATAATTTTTTAATGAATATCGGATTATATTTAATGATTTTCTCCATTTTATTTCAATTGGTGAAATAATTTTATTTTTTGAAAATCCAATCTCATGGTGGTCAGAAATATGACAAAAGTGGAGTTATCTGCCAAAATTGTAAAGTTGAAAAGTAGAGTTATTTAAAAACGAATATTTTTTTCATTTAAAATTAAAAAAAATAATTACAAGAAATAAAACATCCAGAATACATTAAATTGATCTTTAAAAAAAATAATAACAGTAAATATTATTCTTTAACACTTTCGACAAAATAGTTTAAAACAGAAAAAAGAGACCATCCAATGATAGTCTCTATATTATTTCTAACAAAATTTGTCCTGTTACATAAAGATTGTATTGATTATTTCTGAGACGCTTCTTCTGCCTCGTCCATCAATTTAATGTAAGTAGCATAGCGCGAATGCTGAATTTCTCCTGTTTCAAGAGCATCGATAACAGCACATTTAGGTTCATTGATGTGAAGGCAGTTGTGAAATTTACATTTTTCTCTCTTTTTGAAAATTTCAGGAAAGTAATGCTGTACTTCTTCTTTTTCAATATCAATCATTGCAAATTCACGAACCCCGGGAGTATCGATAACGTTTCCTCCAAAATCCCAGAAATGCATCTGGGCAAAAGTTGTTGTGTGTTTTCCTTTCAGATGGGTATCTGAAATTTCAGAAGTTTTTAAATTCAATCCCGGCTGCAAAGCATTCACTAAGGTAGATTTTCCACAACCTGAGTGGCCAAAGAATACGGAAGTTTTATCTTTAAGAATTTCCTGAAGCTGGTCAAGATTTAATTTTGAATAGGAAGAAATTTCCAGGGTATCATATCCTATCTCCTGATATAGGAATTCAATATCTTTTACAATTTCAATTTCCTCTTCGTGTAAAACATCGATCTTATTAAAAAGAATCAGCGGGGTAATATTATAGGCTTCACAGCATGCCAGGAACCTGTCCAGAAAACCTAATGACGTTTCAGGATGTTTCAGGGTAAAGATAAAGCATGCCAAATCAATATTGGAAGCAATAATATGAGCTTCTTTGGAAAGATTTACGGATTTTCTGATCAGATAATTAGAGCGGGGTTCAATTTTCGTGATCCAGGCAATATCATCCTGTTCCAGTTGAAACTCAACAAAATCTCCTACAGCAAGTGGATTGGTAAGTCTGGTTTTTATTAATTTGAATTTCCCCCTGATTCTGGCCTCGAAAATTTTATGTGTTTCCAATTCCAAAACCTGGTACCAACTGCCTGTAGATTTAATGATTTTTCCTTTCATAGATAATGCTGGTGCAAATATACGCAATTAGGGCTTAGCATTCAGAAAATAGGGTCAAAAACACAATGTTTCAATCTCCTAAATACTGATGGCTAAGCCCTGATTTATTTTTTTACTGAATATCTAGTAAAAATTGTACTACTCTTACTATTATCCGCAATTTATCTCTCGATCATAATATTATTCTGAACTTCAATAGATTCTTCGTGAATCGCTTTGAATACTTTTTCAATAAACTCCTGAGACATTCCTGTTTCTTTTGCTTTTTGGGTAGCATATTCTGTAATTACTTTCCAACGTTCAGGCTGGAAGATCGCGATGTCATTTTCTTTTTTAAGCTTACCGATCTTTTCAGAAATTTTCATCCTTTGAGAAAGAAGTTCAATTAACTGGAAATCAAGATCAGAGATTAAAGTTCTGTGTCTTCCCATTTCTCCTTCAAAACCGGCAAGATTAGAGCTTCTCACTTTCAGATTTCCGATAAGATCTGCAAGAACTTCAGGAGTGATCTGCTGGGAAGCATCGCTCCATGCTTCATCAGGATTACAGTGAGATTCAATGATTGCTCCCTGGTATCCTACGTTAAGTGCCTCCTGTGTAATATCCGCAAGACCTGTTCTGTTTCCGCAGATGTGAGAAGGATCGATTAACATTGGAATATTGGGAAACTGGCTCTTGAAATCAAGGGCAATCTGCCAGTTTGGATTGTTTCTGTATTTTGTTTTCTGGTAGGTTGAAAATCCTCTGTGAATAACTCCCAGGTTTTTAATGTCCTGTCCTAAAAGCCTTTCCAATGCTCCGATCCATAAAGCAAGATCCGGATTTACAGGATTTTTCACAAATACCGGTTTATCAGTTCCTCTTAAAGCCATTGCAATTTCCTGTACCGTAAATGGATTCACTGTAGAACGCGCTCCGATCCAAAGAACATCTACGTCTGCTTCTAAAGCTGCAAATACGTGGTGTGCATTGGCTACCTCAGTTGCTGTTTTAAAACCGTATTCTTCTTTTACTTTTTTCAGCCAGTTCAAACCGATCACTCCTACCCCTTCGAAACCGTTGGGTTTGGTACGCGGTTTCCAGATTCCGGCACGGAAAACGGATACATTGGCATTGGATTCCTTAATTCTCCTGGCCGTTTCAAGCATTTGAGCTTCACTCTCCGCACTACATGGTCCTGCAATCATTAGTGGCTGTGTAAGCCCATCGATCCACTCATTTTTTAAATCATTTAAATTCATTATTCTAAATTTTATTGTTTTTTTATATTATTTATTCATTGACAGCAATAGCCCTTTGGATTATAAAATTTAATTTATAATTCTTTTCAAAAAATGCCGTTCAAAATTGTTTAAAGGAATCAGGAAAATAATAGGGCTCTACTTCTCCTGTATTTTTTGGAAAGAAATTCAGTTAACAGTACCAATAAAATCGGTAATACGTTCTTAAATTTCTATAATAAGAAGCAGAAAAACTAAAATAACCGCTAAAAAAGTAATTAGCGGGTGCAAAAAAAGACTGATATGTGTTAATCAATTTTTCCATTGTATTCTGGAAATGTCTTGTTTTAGCGTTTCTGTTTGTAATTTGTTTTTGTCAGAAACTTATTTCTGACAGAAATATTTGACAAATATATAAAAATTATGTCAAATCAAACTTCATTAAATCATCAAGATCTTTCAAAAGTGGATTTTTTTCTATAAACTTTTCAAATAATTTTCTCTTCGTCACCACCTCAATCTTCAGATTTTCAACGTCTCTGACGTATTCTACCTCAATAATATGATTCTGAATTTTTCTTTTAAAATGATTAAAAAATTCTCCACTTATTTTATCAAATTCCACTTTTGCAGAGTCTGACGGAAACAAAACTTTGATTTTATGCTCTTCGGCTTTGACCAGTTTAAAGGTTTTGACCGCATTAAATACAAAGTTATTTTTTACCTGAAGCTGTTTAAGCATAATTTTCCATTCCGTCTGCAGATCCGTATCTGTAAAATGGTTTTGAGGAAGATTTTCAGTTCTCACCACAACATCTTCTGCTGTTTCCACTTTATCTTCTTTATTCAAAAAGGAATTGATGCTGAAACCGGAGGATATTCCCGGTCTTGACAAAGGCTTGGTTGTTTTGGTCACAGAAACTTCCTGAACTGTCTGAGAAACAACAGACAGCTGTTCTGTTTTAACTTCTATTTTCTCCGGAGTTTTTTCCGGCATTTTCACTTCCTGTTTCTCACTGAGAAACGGAGCCAGTATCAGGAATTTTTTTTTTTAGTATCGCCTAAATTAGCTGTCAGTGAAGCCAGCTGCATTAATGCAATTTCAACCGTAAGTCTAGGGTTTTTGGAATTCTTATAATTAATATCTGCATGGTTGCAGATTTCAATACCATCAATAAGCTGCTGGGCGGCCCATTTCTGTCCCTGCTCTACAAACCTGGCCTTGGTCTTCTCTCCTACTTCAATGAGTTCCATGGTGGAAGCATTCTGTGCCATCATCAGGTCTCTGAAATGATTTCCTAATCCGGCAATGAAAATATGAGGATCAAAACCCTTCTTTACAATCTCATTAAATGCGAAAAGCACTTCAGGAATTTTGTTTTCCCTGGCAAGATCCACAATGTTCAGATATTGATCGTAATCCAGAATATTGAGCACTTCGGCGGCTTTTGCCAGTGTAATATTTTTCTGGGAGAAAGTAGAAAGTCTGTCGAAGATAGAAAGTGCATCTCTTAATGCACCGTCTGCCTTCTGAGCAATCAGATACAGGGCATCATCTTCATACTGGATATTTTCTTTCTGGGCAATGTTTCTCAGATGGCTCTGTATGTCTTCGATGACGATTCTTTTGAAGTCATAAATCTGACAACGGGATAAAATTGTTGGAATAATTTTATGTTTCTCCGTGGTAGCCAAAATAAAAATAGCATGCGCAGGCGGCTCTTCCAGCGTTTTAAGGAATGCATTGAAAGCGGCAGAAGACAGCATATGAACCTCATCAATGATATATACTTTGTATTTACCCACCTGAGGTGCAAAGCGTACCTGATCTATAAGTTCTCTGATATCATCAACAGAGTTATTGGATGCAGCATCCAATTCATAGATATTGTAAGCAAAGCCATCTTCTGAAACCGAGCCATCTTTCTCATTGATCTTTCTTGCCAGAATTCTGGCACAAGTAGTTTTACCCACACCACGAGGACCGCAAAAAAGTAATGCCTGAGCTAATTGACTTTCTTCAATTGCATGTTCTAAAGTATCCGTAATATGGGATTGTCCTACAACCGTATCAAACTCCTGAGGACGATATTTTCTTGCAGATACTATAAAATTTTCCATTGGTCAAAAATAAGAAATATAGTTTTAATTTGAAAATTAAAAGTTTTCAAATATCAACAAAAACATATTTCTGTTCAAATCGGAAAACTTTTACCCTCTATTTCTTTTTGCTGTATGCAAAGTCAATCAACTCAACAATAGCGCCTTCAATCTCTTTTCGTCCTTCTTCAGTTTTCAGATCAATACCGCAAAACTTATTGGCGTTGTACCCCGTATAAAGGTTAAGATAGTAAGCTCCGGAAACAATCAGAGCCATAATTGCTCTGTGTCTTGTTGCTACTCCTTCACCAAAGTAAGGATCCGAGATGTTTCCAAATAAAACTTCTCCAACTTCTTCACGTTGTTCAACTAATTTCTTAAGAATAGGCTTGCTTTCTGAAAGCTCCCAAAGGATAATCTTCTGAAGTTCTTTATTTTTCTTCAGGTTTTCGAACTGGTTCAAGACAACCATTTTAGTAAGCTCGTGTCCACCGTCCGAGAAATCCATATCAACATCCTGGTTGACCTGGCTCCAGTAATCCTGAGATTTGATATATTCATCGATCAGCTTATCAGTACTTCCAAAGTACTCATAGATCAATTTTTTATCAAATCCGGCTACGGCAGCTATTTTGCTTACTTTTAATCCGGAATATCCTTTTACTCTTAAAATTTTACCAACTGCAGCAAGCAGTTTCTGCTTTGTTTTTTCTTTGTCCCTAATGGGGCCCTGCACTACTTTTCTAGGCATAATTATTATTTTTTCGCAATATGCAATTTTTTATTAATATCATCAAACGCATTAAGCGTTTTATCGAGATGTTCTTTTTCGTGTCTTGCCGTCACACTCATCCTGATACGCGCATCTTTTCGGGGTACAGCCGGGTACAGAATCGGATTGGTATAGATTCCTTTTTCTATTAGTAGTTTTCCGGCTTCTCCTGTTACATAAGGATCTCCGATTTTTACAGGGATAATTGCAGAGCAGGTAACACCTGTATCCAACCCTAGGTCGTCAAGCCCTTTTTTGAAATAATTGATGTTATCCCAGAGTTTTTGTCTCCAGATGGGTTCTTCGTCAATTAAATCAATGGCTTTAACTATTCCTGCTGATGATGGTGGAGCTGTCGCTGAGAAAATCTGCTGACGGGAATGGAATCTGATGAATGCCGCTATTTTTTTATCTGCAATGACATATCCTCCCAGATTTCCAAATGTTTTGCTGAATGTACCTGTAATAAGGTCTACTTTATCCAATAACCCGGCCTGTTCCAAAGTACCTCTACCAGATTCTCCAAGGATACCGACACCATGTACGTCGTCTACCATCAGAAAGGCATTATACTTCTTCACAAGGTCATAGATCTCATTAATACGGGAGGTATCACCATCCTGGGAATACACTCCATCCACAATAACGAGTTTCGTACGGTACAGATTTTCAGATACCTTCAAAATGTGTTCCAAAGATTCCAAATTATTGTGCGGAAATGTTTTTTTGTTGGTAAAAGCACATCCTTCGTGCACACTGGCATGTACAGCCATATCTAAAATAGCAAGGTCTTCTTTCTGCATCAAGCATTGTAAAGAAGCACTATTAGCTGTATAACCCGTAGTAAACACTACAGCTTCATCTTCTGTTCTTTTAAAAAAACCTGAGATTTTTTTTTCTAATGCATTGTGGTAATCAAAATATCCTCCGATAAGAGGAGTAGCTCCTGTTCCTGTACCATATTTTTCGATTCCTTCAATGGCAGCCTGTTTTACTTTTGGGTGCTGCGTAAATCCTAAATAATCACTTGATACAAAACTAACAAATTCTCTGTTGTGATCTGCAATATTAACATTCAGTACTGCATTGGTTCCTGAAGTATTCTTCAGTCTGTAGTTCATGTGGCCATTAGACTTTACAAAGTCTAAATATTCATAAAAAATTTCAGCCCTTTGAGCCATATCATTGTCTGGTATATTCTCAAAGTCTTTAATGGTTGCTGTTGTGAAATTGATGCTCATCCTTAATCTTGTTTGTTGTGTGTGGTTTAAAAAAAAACAAATATATAACTATTTGAAGGGCTTAAGCTCCCATATTAAGATTAAATATTATTAAAGACACAATAATTTATTCTTATCCCCTGGAAACCAAACTTAATACCATATACCGGTTTCTTTTTAACATTTATGTGTATTGAATTAATTAGTTTTTTCTTACCTAAATTTAATAAAAAAACTAAACAATAAAGAAATATTAATAGATAAATAATAAAAAACGACCGTTATTTTTTACAACCATCTCATTTATAAAAGATTATTTTCTATAAATTTTAACATTATAATTCACTAAATTGTCTTTTACAGTAGGAATTCAGCAGGATTAAATCCCTACCCGGAGACGAAAAATGCCCCAAAACTCCTGTAACAGGAATTTTAAAGAATAAAAACAGTCAGTTTTAAACAGAATGGGAATCTCTGAATTTTCCGGGAGTAAAACCGGTCATTTTTTTAAAAAACTTTGAAAAATTGGAAGGGTCGTAAGTAAAAATACGGGCAATTTCTGCTACAGATTTATCCGTAACAATGAGCATCTTTTTGGCCTGTTCAATAATTTTTTCATCATAATAAAAACAGGGATGCTGTCCGGTTTCCTTTTTAATGGTATCAGTAAGATGTTTATGAGAGACAGCAAGTTCTCTGGCAATTTCATTCAGTTCCATAAATTCAGGTACAGTTCCGGAAATCACCTTCTGGATATGCTGATCTAAAAAGGTAAAATACTGACGGGTAATTTCTTCACTTCTTTTCATCATATGGGTCTTGCTAATCTGTATTCAAGTTATAAAATTAATCATAAGGAACAAAATAACATGGTGAACTTTTCGGATATTCCAGAATGAATGTTTAATAAAAACTATCCTTAAAGGCTTGTGTAGAATTTTTTACTTTTAACTTTTCCAGTATATTCTGACGGTGTCTGTTTACGGTATTGATGCTTATAGAAAGAAGATCTGCAATTTCTTTGCTTGCATGCCCTTCCCCTATAAATTTTAAAACTTCCAGTTCCCTTGGGCTTAAAATATTTCTATAATCAAGCTTATCTTTTACAACCACCTCTCCTTTTTCGGTATTCACAATCATAAAACTGGAAGCATTAGAAGGAGTCAGAGCCATATTATAAAGGCAAAGAGCCAGCCTCAACCGTCCGTTATCAGGAGAATAAACATAAAACATACGGTGTTTTACCCATCTGTAGTTCTCATTTTTATCCTTCATTCTTATTTTTGATACAACACTGTATGCTGCGCGCTGCTCCATCTGCATAGCATCCAGTAATTTAAAGAAACGGAGTTCATGGATGTACTTTTTCAGGCGGTCATCAGGATGTATTTTTTTCAGCATTTCTTCTTCCCAGATGGAGTTAATTTCTGCAGGATTTTCCTCCATCTTAAGTCCAAGTTCATATGCTGCTGCAGATTTATAAATAAAGCTTTTATTCTCCTGCATATCACTCAGCACACATATTGCACCTTCCATCTGGGAATATGCCAACGCCTGCTGTTTATAGACCCCGATGTCAAGCCTGCATTTTTTCGGGGTATTGTCCAGTAATTGATCACTAAGCTGTTTACGGATTTCCATAATGGTTATTTATCAGTATTGACGCAAATAAGGTTTAATAATACTTTTGCTAAAATAATAATTTACGCTTATAACTTATCCCAAAGAGAATGAAGAAAATGATTTTCGGCTTTTGCGCCTTATTCCTGATTCAAAAGTTTTCCGCCCAGAGTCTGGAAAAAATGACATGGTTTAATGAACCTGAAAAATGGGAAATCAAAAACAACAGTCTTTCCATGTTTGTAACCCCACAAAGTGATTACTGGAGGGTTTCACATTATGGATTCACGGTAGATGACGCTCCTTTCTATTATGCTACCTATGGTGGTGAATTTGAAGCAAAAGTAAAAATAACAGGCAGTTATAAAGCAAGATTTGACCAGATGGGCCTTATGCTGAGAACAGATGAGGAACATTATATCAAAGCCGGAGTAGAATTTGTAGACGGCAAATACAATCTCAGCACTGTAGTAACCCACAACAAAAGTGACTGGAGTGTCATTACATTGGAAAAAACACCTCCTGCCCTATGGATAAAAGCAGTGAGAAGGCTGGATGCTGTGGAAATATTTTATTCTTTTGATGATAAAAATTATATCATGATGCGGAATGCTCCTCTTCAGGACAACACTCCTGTAATGGTTGGCTTAATGGCAGCCTGTCCTGACGGAGAAGGATTCAATGCTGTTTTTGAAAACTTTAAAGTAAAACATCTGCCTGATCAGCGCAGGCTGAAGTGGCTTGAAACTCATCAATAACGATTGAATTACACTTCAATATACAGTCAATTTTATTCACCTCCCATCATTTCCGGGAGGTTTTTTGTTTAGAAAAGGTTATCTGCGAGAAAAAAACAAAATAATTACCATAAAAAGCCGATACTTTCTATGTTTTATCTTCAATATTGGAAACTCAATAGGGCCAGGCTATAATCCAGAGCGTAGACGAAGGAAGCCCGGTTTAAAATAAAAACGTTTTTCATCCGGCTTCAGCCGAAACTTAAATAACAGAAGACTACACCTACCATTTATTCAACCATGTGTATTCTGAGTACTGGTAATAAAAAGAGACTGTTTACTTTAAGTACAGTCTCTTTTGTTTTCTTGAGATAAAAACCGTTTGTGTTCTTAGAATCATTATTTTGGCAATAAATCTTCTTTAATAGTTATGAGAATATTTTGCAAAAATATGAATATCCATAGGCATCGGCAAAGTTATCATGTAGAATAAACCTGTATTTTTTGTCAAACTATTACTACAAAAAAACAAAATATTCAGCCATTAATAAAAAAAATATTAAAAATTTCCAAACATAAGATTATTTACCATTTATAAAATTCTAAAAATAAATACAAATCCAGCATAATACTGAGATCTACAGGCGAGAATTTGAAACAAATCTCACATTAATTTATCACTTATTATTGAAATACGATAATATTTATAAAAAACCGGAATGACGTATTGTCTGCAAAACATGATAAAACTTAGAGAAAACAAAATATGCAATACTAATTTATCGCCATAATTTCACTATTTTTACACGATCAAAAAATATAAAACACAAAAGACCAGAAAACTTCAATGATAAAAATTTATTCTCAATCGTTCCTGCCTTTTAAAAAAACTTTGACTTGTACAAATACCATTATTAACCGTCTATTGCATTAGCAGCAGATATAGATAAGTTTTGCACATATATGAGAGTTTGGGCATTTATTTTTGCTTGCATCTATCTAAACATTTCCGGGCAGCACTATACCTCTATGTGGTACAATATAGACAATGGGCTTCCACAAAGCAGTGCAAAAGCCATTGTCAAAGACAAATATGGCTTTATCTGGATTTCTACCGAAAACGGGCTGGTAAGGTATGACGGCAGTTCTTTTATTACCTTCAGTAATTTCAGGGTAAATAATCTGCATTTTGGTGAATTTATAGGAGATCCCTGTCTTGACAGTATAACGGTTCTTAATAATTTTCAGGAAAATAAAATCATTATTAAAAACAGGTTCCCAAAAATTGCAAGGCTCACTGCCGGTGATAAAATGACCTATTGCAATGGTACCGATATCCTGCACCGTATTGCCAATAATATCATTACATCAGATTTCTATAATGATGTTCAGTATTTTATTCAGCTTAAGAATTCTGTTTATCATTTTACCGAAAAGAATGCCATTATTTATAAGGAAGGAAAAAAGGAAATAAAAATTATACTGCCTTTTACCAATAAAGACCTGAATTACATTTTTGTACTGAATAACCATCTTTTCATCAATGATCTGAAAAAAAGAAAAACCTACTCTATCTACAAGGGACATCTTTCTGTTTCTGATCAACCAACACTTTTCAACCACCCTGATACCAAAATATACTGGCAGCAGATTACCAATCAGACTTTCATTATTAACCACGACAATATTTATCTTTTAGAAGGTAATGAAAAGGATCTCCGTTTAAAATTTCTTGTCAATTTTGAAGAAATCGGAAATCATTCCTACTGCTCGATGTTCTATGATAAAGCGTTCAACAAATTGTACCTTGGAACGCTTAATAACGGACTGAATGTTCTTCAGCTTTCCAATTTCTATGTATCAAGAAAAGAAGCTGATTTTTCCAGCAATGTATATTTCGCATCTCTTCCTTTCAGCCAAAGTACAATCATTGCTGAGGACGGAACAGAATTCGGAAGAAACGGAATTGTAAACACCCACCTTTTCGGAAACAATGACAATTATCTGATGATGTATGACAATTCCGGAAATATTCTGATCAAAAAGAGAAATCATATCGTAAGGTTTTATAAAAACTCGGGCTATAAAAAGAAGGATTCCACTTTTGTTAAAAAGGGGCTTGAAACATTTATGAAAAGCGGAACTCTTTATGGCACGACTTTCACAGATCTTTCAGGCACTCAGCTTCATTTATACAAAAAGGATATATTCAGCCAGCCGGATTACACCTATACTTTTAAGAGTTTTGTCAATATTTTTCATCAATACAATGAGAATGAAATTCTGACCGGAAACAGCGACGGCCTTTATTCCATAGCACTGCGAAGCAATACCGTAACACCTTTGATCAAAAATATTCATGTCAAAAGCATTATCAGGACAAAAGATAATCTGATATGGATTACGACGGAGAAAAGCGGCTTTTATCTATTCAGGAATCATAAGCTTATCAAGATGCCGAATGACATCAATGATTATCTTCAGTCAGCTCATTATATTCTTGAAGACAAAAAGGGATATTACTGGATTTCTTCAAACAACGGGATGTTTAAAGTTTCCAAAAAACAATTGCTGCGCTATGCAGACCATAAAAACACTCCGGTTTTCTATTATCGTTTCACCAAAAAAGATGGTTTTCTGACCAATGAATTTAATGGAAGTTCAGAACCCAACGCCTATGCTCTTGAGAATGGGAATTTTGTATTCCCTTCAATGGATGGTTTTGTATTTTTCAATCCGGAAAATATTCAGACGTATTACCCGGGAAGAAATAACATTTATATTGAACGGGTAAAAATCGGTAATTCTGAGCCTCAGTATTTCCATCAGATCCTTGATTTGAAAAATGATTACAAAACTGCGGATGTCTTTATTGATATTCCTTATTTTTCCAATCCTGAAAACCTTTATATTGAAGCTAAAATATCCGGAAAAGAAAATACAGGATGGGAAAAGATTGCCACAGGAAAAGAATTAAAATACACCATCAGCAATCTCTCTCCGGGAGATTACACCCTGAGGGTAAGGGTATTGATATCTGCTGATGGGAAATATGAAGAAAAAACAGTACGTTTCAAAATTCAGCCTCTTTTTTATCAGACATTGCTGTTCAGAGTGTCCGCGTCCATCATTATTCTTATTATCATCATCATTATCGTTCAGTTAACCACCAATTTTCTAAGGATAAAAAATAAAGCTTTAAAACAGATTGTCCATAATAAAAACTCTGAACTGAAGGAAACCTCTCTTCATCTGGAGGTTGTAAAAAATAACCTTCAGAAAGAAACGGAATACCAGAAAAAACTGGTGGAAACCATCAGCCACGACATTACCACTCCTATCAGATTTATAGCCATGCTTTCCCAGAAACTTCATGAGTCTGATGATGTGGAACTTCAGAAAAAGTACTTTGACAGTATCTATAAATCATCAGAACAGCTTTATCAGTTTACGCTGAATCTGAAAGAGTATACCGAACTTTATAAGGCAGAAAATATTTTCGAAGAAAAGGAATATCCCATCAACAGAATCCTGGAAACCAAGAACAAGCTGTTCTGTGAAATTGCTAAAGAAAAAGGAACGACGATTACCAATCTTACTGAGGGTGTCACATATTCCAGGGTAAATGAAAGTATTTTAACAGCCATTATTCATAACCTCCTTGATAATGCTGTGAAGAATACCTCTCAGGGAAATATCACCCTTATGATTACCGAAAATCCACAAAAATCCACAATAATAATCAGTGACACAGGAACGGGAATGTCTGAAGAACAGATTGCGGTTTATATGAACCTTTTCAGAAATCCTAAACTGGAAACTCCCAGTTTTAAAGGAAAAGGGCTGGGCCTGCATATGGTTATCCATCTCGTAAAAAAGATCAACGCAGAAATGAATTTCAGGCAAAACCATCCTAAGGGAACTGTTGTGGAAGTAACACTCAAAAAAACTAATCTTTATGAATGAAAAAATTTTAATTGCTGATGATCATTATGTAGTAAGGGCAGGAACCTGTCTGGTTCTTGAAACGGCTTATCCGGGTCTGAATATAGATTTTGCTGAAAATTATGACCAGGTGAAAGAAAAGCTGGGAGATCAAAGGTATGATCTTCTTATTTTAGATATTGATATGCCGGGAACCCAGTATAAAAAGATGATTCCGGAGCTTAAAGATATTCAGAATGACCTGAAGATTCTCATTTTCTCAGGATATGACAAGGATGTTGCGATCCAGTATATCAGGGAAGGAGCTGAAGGCTATCTGAATAAACAAAGCAGTGAAGAGGAAATTAAGAATGCTGTGAAAACTGTCATTGAAAAGGGATATTTCTACCCTGCGGAGCTGATTGGTCTAATTATTCAGAACAAAAGGAACAATCCTGTCGAAAAGTTATCATCAAGGGAATATGAAATTTTTAAACTTCTGGCAGATGGCAACGGCAATCTGGAAATTGCCAACAGGCTTAATATTCAGATGTCTACGGTAAGTACTTATAAAAAAAGGATCTTTCAAAAGCTTAATGTCGGAAATATTGCAGAGCTGATTAAAGTCTATGAAATGATGCATTAAGAAAACGGGGCCGGGATTTAAAGTATTCCTGCCCCGAAAAAACACAAATCTCATGAGATTTTAATAGCTAACCCATTGATTTTGTATGCGTTATTTTTTATCATTGTATTTTTAGAATCATCTGTCGGCGTATTAATACAGTCTCTGTACAGAGAGAAATAACTCCCTTGTATTATCAGAAGTATTGGAATCTGTGGTTGTAGCATCGCTGCTTCCTGTTGTAGATTTATTATCTACACGGAATGCATAATACACTCTGTACCATCTAGGCTCCGGTTCCTGTACTGTAATATCAAATGTTACCGTCTCATTATGGGTCTGGGTAAGATAAACACCATCATCAAACTGTCTGTAAGCTCCCGGTGATAATTTAATATTTCCATTATCAGAATCACCGGTATGGGTAGACATTTCCGAAACCCAGATTTTCACATCTGAAGTTCCCACATTGTAAAGTCGCGGATTAAAAGTAGTAGCCGCTCCCGTACCTGCTGAACTGCTGTTAAATTGTGCATCAAGTCTCAGGAAACCTCCCAAAACCGGAAGATCAGTAAGATAGGTACTGGCTAATGTACTTGCTCCTGAAGTACCTGCGGGCATGCTCCCGTGATAATAGATTAAATCTCCAATGGGAATATCATTATCTTGTCCTCCAAAAGCAAATTTCCAGGTAGTTCCGTTGAACATATAATAGCCGGCTTTGTCTACTTTTGCTGTTTTTACAGAAGGAACAGTTACCGCCTGGGTTACATAGACCAAAGCTCCGGTCTGAGCTGCCAGATAAACATTATCTTTAGCTCTTAACTGGTCTCCTGTCATTCGGGGAGCCATCACTCCATCAGCCGCAGTAGCCACATCGGGCTTTCCTTCTACATGTAATGTTACTTTAGGGGAATCTGTATTGATCCCAACCTGGGAAAATGCAGCTATTGAAAAACACATCATAATGCTGGCAAGAGGTAATTTTATTTTTTTCATTTTAGTATATTTGTTTAAAAATTATTTGATTTATTTAAAAATTGAATAAATCGTTTAGGGTTAATTGATAGATCATCAATCAGCCTTTGTTGAGCTAGCTGGTGCAAAGTTATCCGGACTGATAAATCAAATCCATCAATAATCAATGAAAAACAGGAAACAGCTCACAAAACACAAATCACTAATAACCAGAAAGTTAAACCAGTCATTTTCTGAAATCTGACTGTTACGAGAAAATATTGGAATGATTTAAAATTACCTTCTGCCACAAATGACTACCGAAAAAGACATAAAAATTGAACAGTACAAAAGACAACTGGTGTATTATTATAATATTCTGATGTCTGTTATTCTTGCCCTATTTGGTTTAATATTTACTTTTATTATTCCCGATAAAATAATGGCCTGGTATCTTTTCGGAGGACTTTTTTTAATGGTTTATACGTATCTGATTGTGCGCAAAACCTACTCGGTGAATGTCATGGTGCATTCCTACATCATTATTGCAACGCTTTATAATTTTTACATTATGCTGGCTTTCTGGAACAATTCTATAGCGAGTTTTGTCTGGCTTATTCCGATTCCGCTGGCAGCCTATGTTTTCTTTCAAAGAAAGTATGTTTTTATTTACAGCATGTATGTTTTGCTGAATATTATAGCGGGATACCTTATTTCTAAGTATTTCAGCTTTAAATTCCCAATACACCAACCAGAAGATGTGAGAATTACCGATACCATCCTTATGATTTCCAATGTAGCCGTAATATCACTCCTGCTCTATTTTAAGGATAAAATAAAACGGGTTGAAATTTACCATGAAATTGAGGAGAAAACCCAGAGAACAGTAATACAGCAGGTTCCTACAGCAGACAAAGCTCCTTTTGCGGATGAACTGTTTGACAAAATTGAATCTGTGATGAGAGAAAAACACCTGTATAAAGATGTAAACTTTAATATATCAAAGCTTTCCACAGAAATGGAAATTAACAGTAGCTATATCTCAAAATCAATTCGTGCAAAAGGATATCCCAACTTCAATAATTACCTTAATATGCATAGGATTGAATGCGTAAAAAAGCTGCTTAATGAAAATGACCTTGAAAAGGTAACTCTCATGTATATCTATACTGAGGCTGGATTTTCCAACCAGTCTACCTTCAACAGGGTTTTCAAGCAGATGGAAAATATTACCCCTTCCGAGTATATCAGCAGCCTGCAGTTTCATTGATTTGTTTCGCCAATCAATATCATTGAGATAATAATTTTTAAGTTCGGAAAATAATCAGGAAATTTACAAGACAAATTTTCTGTAGAACCACTGCATTGTAATTGCAAAAAAAATCATGAATTCATCTGAAAAAGCCATTCAGGGAAGCTTACGTTTCCGATATATAAAACTTTGTATTTTTTTTTCAGGACTTTCGGTTTTTGCACAGCTTTATCTTTTCCAGCCGATGCTGCCTATGGCTGCGGAACAGTTTGGGGTGTCCGTAGGTGATACTTCCCTGCTGGTTTCATCATCCACAATAGGCATGGCATTGGGATTACTGTTTTTTGCTTTTAAAGCAGACAGCTATTCCAGAAAAAGTCTTATGGTTTTTTCGCTGATTTCATCTGCTATTCTGACTATTATTTCTACCTGGATTCCAAATTTAAGTCTACTGATTGCTATCGGAGTATTGAAAGGTTTTGTTGTTTCCGGGGTTTCTGCAGTTGCCCTGGCCTATCTTACAGAAGAAGTGGACGCTCTGGCAGTACCAGCAGCCATCAGTATGTATCTCAGCGGTAATACCATTGGAGGAATGAGCGGAAGAATAATGGCTACTTTGTTTGCAGGGGAATTCGGATGGCGTAATGCCGTTCTGCTGATTGGTATAGAAAGTTTCATCCTCGGCGTTGTATTCTGGAAACTGTTTCCGGAATCAAAGTTCTTCAATCCACAGAAAACGGATTATCATCTAAAGGTAAAACAGATGAAATTCTTCCTTACCAACCCTTATATGCTTCGGTTATATTGTACTGCCGCACTGCTGATGGGAGTTTTCGTGAGTGTTTATAATTACCTGACATTCAGGTTGGAAGCAAAACCTTTTTCGTTAAGCCATTTTATTATAGCCTTTATCTTTCTGATGTATATTTTTGGAGTCTTCGGAACGATGATCGCAGGCCGTCTTTCCAGAAGGTTTCCGATGAATAGCATTCTGAAAGCTTCTATCCTGTGCATGCTTACCGGAGCTGCTCTTCTATTATCTGAAAATATTTATATTCTTATTTTCGGGCTCGGGCTTTTCACTCTTTCATTCTTCGCTGCTCATACTATGGCCAGCCAGATGACTGCATTGTATGCAAGGCGGGGAAAATCTTCAGCCACTTCTATTTACTGGCTTTTTTATTATTTTGGTTCAAGTATTCTGGGAAGCGGTACCGGTTATCTGCTTCATGCCTTTTCATGGGATGTTTTCATAACAGTTCTAATGATAAGTGTTATAACAGCTCTTCTTCTTACCACTTTTAATACCAATCCAAAAGCGGGAATAAAAAACTAATACCACATAGATACCACATCCGGTATTTCATGATTATGTGACAATTCGCGTATAGTGTACTATTTTAACGTATTATTAATTTTTTATATCAAAAATTTAACCTAATCTCATTCAAAACAAGATTTAACAATGCAATGTCGGGCATACTATTTGCTATTTTACTAAAGACCATATCACCATTTAAAATCAAAATATTATGAACGTAGCAGATCTAAAAATCAAGAACTTGGTTGAGTATAAAAATCAGATTTATACCATTACTGAGATCTTTCAAAATGTCGAACAGGCTTATTTTGTTAAAATTGAAAATGATATTCAAAGTATTTCGGTCCCGGCAGCATCCATTAAACCGATTAAAATAACGGAAGAATGGCTTGAAAAGCTCGGCTTTTCACGAACGGACAGTTCAGATCAGAGTATACGGTATGAAAGACCGGAAGCTTTTATAAAATATGATATAGACTTGAGTTCCAGAAAAATAATGGAAGGGCTTAAAATATATGGAAATGCTATAAAATGTAAGTATATCCATGAGTTTCAGAATATTTTCTCAAGTTTATTCGGAAAAGATACAGCTTTGCATTATGGTTATTTGAAAACAGAATCGTAGTTAAATAGTTCTTAGTTGTAGAAGACCACAATTTATCGTATAAATTGTGGTCTTCTTATGTATAATTGTTTCATCTTGCTTCCGTAATTTAATATTTGCGTAAATTTGTGCCTATACCTATAAACTCTAATGATGGATACAGATACAATAGTTTTACAACTTATAGAACACTTTAGAGAGATCGTTTTTTTAGAAGATAAAGATATTGACTGTATTAGTTCCAAATTAGAAATTATACAACTTAAAAAGAAAGATTATCTGCTTCGCGAAGGACAGGTTTCCAGACATATGCGTTTCATTGCACAGGGAAGCCTCTATGCGTACCATATTGATGAAAAGGGAAAAGAAAATACCACCCAGCTGGGTATTGAAAACTGGTGGGTGAATGATCTTTACAGCTATCTTAGCGAACTGCCTTCAAGAATGTTTATTCAGGCTAATGAAGATACCTCCATCATACAGATCAGTAAGAATAATCTGGAATTATTGTACAAAGAAGTTCCGGCTGTCTCAGAATTCTGGCGTCTGAAAATGCAGTCTGCCTATGTTACGTTACAGGAAAGAACCTTTGAACATTCCCGTGTTGATGCTTATACCAAATACCGCACATTTGTCACTGCTTACCGTAATATCGAACAGCGTTTTCCTCAATA
Source organism: Chryseobacterium sp. CS3K3.1 (assembly GCF_059515165.1). Lineage (NCBI taxonomy): Bacteria > Pseudomonadati > Bacteroidota > Flavobacteriia > Flavobacteriales > Weeksellaceae > Chryseobacterium > Chryseobacterium sp. CS3K3.1. Next base: position 31,820 of record NZ_JCAKRV010000023.1, read on the forward strand.
CATGATCGCTTCCTACCTCGGAATCACCGTAGAATATCTGAGCTATCTGAGAAAAAAACACCTGTCTGACGTTTCTTAAGATTTCTTAAGTTTATTCCCCTCCAGCCCGAATAATTTTGCTCACAGAAATTTAATGAGTGAAATATGAAGGCAAAAATTATCGCTGTAACAGTTCTTGCATCAGCTTCCCTGAACCTGAATGCACAGAAACTTTCCTATACCCCGGATCTTGTTTTAGGGCATCGCTCCTATACTTATATGCACAATATCAATTATCAGCTGAATGAACGGTTGAAATTGAACAATCTTACCCTATTTGATACAGAATACACCAAAGATAAAGAAAACATATTCTTCATCAGAAATACCCTCTCGTATAATCTTACCAAAAGACTGAGTGCCAATGCAGCATTTGGAATGAAAAATCCGGGCGCATTTTTCAGTGCCTATCTGCAATATAAAATCATTCAGTCCTCCTATTCACTTTCCTACTCTATAGGAACTACGTATCAGAAAGGATTTTCTCTGGAACAGTCTGTATCATTTGAATACACCCCTTATCTGACAGAAAATATAAAGGGATATTTCAGTGTACTTGCTATTGGAAACCTCGATGACAGCGGATATCCCAGAGGGCTGCAGTTTATCAGACTGGGCCTGAAACAGGATAAAATGATGTACGGGCTGGCTTCCAATTTCGACCAGTTTAATAATGGAAAAAAGACCCTGGAAAATATCGGGGCATTTGTAAAATATAACTTTTAAATAATGATAAGAAATGAAAAAGAACATTGATTCAGGATTACTGATCACCAGAATAGCAATTGCATTTCCGATGTCCGTTTATGGAATCAGTAAAATGATCCATGGAGTTGGTTTTATTGAAGATATGATGAGCATGCATGGCTTACCGTCCTTCTTTGCGTATGGCGTGTTTGCCGGAGAAATTATTGCACCTGTAATGCTGATCATAGGATTTCGGGCTCGTCTGGCAGGCCTGATCTTTGCTGTCAATTGCTTCACGGCTACGATTCTTGCACAAACAGCTAATATTTTCAAACTTAATGAATTCGGAGGCTGGGCTTTGGAACTGCTTGTCATCTATATGCTTGTAAGTTTAAGCTTTTTCTTTACCGGAGCAGGAAAATATGCCGTTTCAACCCAAAATAAATGGGATTAAAATACTCAGAAATTTTCTATTCACTATGGATAAATCAGAGTCTCAGGATTCTGGTTTATTTTTTTCTGAGTAAAAATTCTTTACACCTGTAGTGTTACTCAAAAATCAGGTAAGCTATAGCTTTTCTCTGTAGTAAAGTTTGATACTAAGCGAAAATAAGTTTCAGAGTGGCTCTCAAAACGTTTTATTTACCTGGTTATGATAAAACTAGCCAATTTTATCGGAGAACAGAGCTTTTCACAGCTAAATCCAAAAAAACCCAATGGACAATCTCTGAAATGGACCATACAACAAAGAAAAATTGAGCTTTACAACAAACCTCTCTTTTCCGTTTCTGCCGAAATTTGTGGTATTAAAATCATTAAAAATGAATCAGATTAATAAAATTTACATCAACGGCGAATTTGTTACGCCAAGAGGAACAGAAACTTTTGATCTTATCAATCCCGTTACCAACCAAAAAACCGGAGAAGTGGTTCTGGGAAATGAAGAAGATACCAGAATGGCCATTGCAGCGGCAAAGAAAGCTTTTAAAACTTTTTCAAAAACAACAAAGGAAGAAAGGATCCATTTTCTTAAAAAACTGCATGAAGCCGTAAGCAAAAGAGAAGATGAGCTGGTTGCTGCCATGGTGAATGAATATGGAGGAACTTTACAGTTCAGCAGAATGAGTGTCCAAAATGCAATCTCTGCCTTTACAGCTACGATCAATACTTTAGAATCTTATGATTTCGAAAGAACGGTGGGACATTCCAAAGTACGTTTTGAATCTTTAGGTGTCGTTGGAATCATTACCCCATGGAATGCCAGCAACAGCTTTATCTGTAATAAACTTGCTACAGCCATTGCTGCCGGGTGTACCGCTGTTATCAAACCCAGCGAAATGAGTGCGGCACAAACCCAGCTGCTTACTGAATGTTTCCATGAAGCCGCCCTTCCGGAAGGAGTTTTCAATATTGTTAACGGATTAGGAAATGTAGTTGGAAATGAAATTACCCATCATCCGGATATCGCAAAAATCTCTTTCACCGGATCTACACTTACGGGAAAAGCGATTGCCAAAGGAGCTGTAGACACTATGAAAAGGGTAACCCTGGAACTTGGAGGAAAGTCTCCTAATATTATTCTTGAAGATGCCGATTTTGAAAAAGCAATCCCAATGGCCGTTTTCGGGGCTTATATGAATAATGGTCAGGCCTGCATCGCCCCTACCCGATTATTGGTTCCGCAAAACAGACTGGAGGAGGTAAATGAACTGGCTAAAAAAGCAGCCGGACAGGTAAAAGTAGGAAATCCTGCTGAAGAAGATACTCTTGTAGGGCCTATGGTGAGTACAAAACAATTTGAAAGAGTTCAAAGTTATATCCGTCTGGGACAGGAAGAAGGAGCCGTTCTGCTTGCAGGTGGTGAAGGAAAGCCGGAAGGCCTTGAAAGCGGTAATTTTGTAAAAGCAACCATCTTTACCAATGTCCGTAATGATATGCGCATTGCACAGGAGGAGATTTTCGGGCCTGTATTGTCTATTATTCCTTATGCTGATGAAGAAGAAGCAATTGCCATTGCCAATGACACCACTTATGGACTTGCAGCTTATATCAGCTCTGATAATCATGAACATGCGGAACGTGTAGCTGCCCGGATTGATGCCGGAAGAATCTGTATTAATGGGTTTACCCACGATCCATACGCGCCTTTCGGTGGTTTCAAGCAAAGCGGTATCGGGCGTGAGTTTGGTGTATTCGGACTGGAAGCTTACCTGGAACCCAAAACGATTCTGGCTTAGCAGGATCTTCTTCACAGCAAAATATTCTCAGGATTACTTTGCTGTGGAGATTCTATGATCCTTAAAAGTTTTGTAAGTTTGAATAAGAATTGATCAAGAAACAACTATCTGAGCTATGAGCGAAAATAATATTCCTTTTCCCATCAATTATTCCTGTCATTTTTCAGAATTCAGGGAAGGAGAACAGTTTGCACGAATTCACAGCCTCGGCCTGGTGCTTTCCGGGGAAATGGAACTTAATGACGGCATCACAAAAACGATATTTAAAGAAGGAGAACTCTATTCTGCCAGAAAAAACCATTTATTAAAATTTGCAAAATATCCACCCAAAAACGGGGAAATCAGAACCATATCCATCTATTTTGACGATGCCATGCTTCATGATTTCAGCCGAGAATATGGGTATCAGGCAGAAAAAAAGGACAATGTCCGGGCCTATATAAAACCGGAGCAAAAGGCATTACATTCTTTTATGTACTCATTATTACCGTATGAAGATCTTCCTGCTTCCGAAGAAATCCTGAGGCTTAAACAAAAAGAAGCTCTCCTTTTACTGTTGAATTACGATCCCGGTCTTAAAGATATTTTGTTTGATTTTTCCGAGCCCTATAAAATAGATATTGAGAGTTTTATGAATAAAAACTTTCATTTCAATGTCAATGTAGAACGTTTTGCTTATTTAACAGGGAGAAGTCTGTCTGCATTTAAAAGGGATTTTCAAAAGATATTCGGAATCCCTCCAAGACAATGGCTGCAGCTTCGAAGATTAAAGGAAGCTCATTTTCTGCTAAGCCAAAAAGGAAAATCTGTTTCTGATATTTATCTGGATCTTGGATTTGAAAATTTATCCCATTTCTCATTTGCCTTTAAAAAACAGTATGGCTATCCGCCAAGTGTATTACAGGCAAAATAATTTAGATTGTTGAACCATTAAGATCCTATGAAAGTGTTAAGGTTATGAAGACAAGTTTGCTTATACTTTAAATCAGAACAATTTTCAAGTACTTTATTTTTCAAAAATTTAATAATTTAAAAATATCAGATCGTGCCATGAAAATCATAACACGATCTGAATTATTGAATCTAATTATTGTAAAAGTTTTTTAAAGTGCATATTCTACAGAAGCTTCTTTGGCAGCAGCCACCATTGCGATTAAAGCTTTTTCAGTTTCTTCCCAGTGTCTTGTCTTCAGTCCGCAATCCGGATTTACCCAGAGCTGATTGGCAGGAATTACATTCTGAGCCTTTCTCAGCAGCTCAATCATTTCTTCTTTTGACGGAACTCTTGGTGAGTGAATATCGTATACTCCAGGACCAATTTCATTCGGATATTTGAAATCTGCAAAAGCATTCAGCAGTTCCATCTGAGAACGGGAACACTCTATAGTAATCACATCAGCATCCATATCGGCAATGTTTTCAATAATATCGTTAAATTCAGAATAACACATATGCGTATGGATCTGGGTAGCATCTTCTACTCCGCTTGCTGAAATTCTGAAAGCTTCTACGGCCCATTTCAAATAGTTCTGCCAGTCTGCTTTTCTTAATGGAAGACCTTCTCTTATGGCAGGCTCATCAATCTGAATAATTCTGATTCCTGCTTTTTCCAGGTCCACCACTTCATCACGAATTGCCAAGGCAATCTGCTTACAAGTTTCTGAACGAGGCTGATCATCACGTACAAAAGACCACTGTAAAATGGTAACCGGACCTGTTAACATTCCTTTTACCCATTTTTCAGTCTGAGATTGGGCATATTGAGACCAGTACACCGTCATCGGAGTTGGGCGGGAAACGTCACCGAAGATCACAGGTGGTTTTACACAACGGCTTCCGTAGCTTTGTACCCAACCGTTTTGGGTGAATACAAATCCTTCCAGCTGTTCTCCGAAGTATTCCACCATATCGTTACGCTCAAATTCTCCGTGAACCAATACATCAATTCCGATGTCTTCCTGCCAGCGGATTGTTCTTTGCGTTTCCTCTTTCAGTAAAATATCATATTGTTCTGCTGTCAGTTCTCCTTTTTTGAATTTGGCTCTCCAGCTTCTCACTTCTGCGGTTTGCGGGAATGATCCGATCGTAGTGGTGGGGAACAAAGGAAGCTGCAATACTTCCTGTTGCTCTTTTTTACGGATTTTGAAGGTGTTTGTTCTCTGAGCATCTTTTTCTGTAACAGCATTGGCTCTTTGTTTTACCTGATCATTATGGATAAGAGAAGAAGTTCTTCTACTCTCAATTGCTTTTTTATTTTCTTCAAATGCTTCAAAAATCTGTTCATTTTCCGTTCCGGAAGCCAGTTCTTTAAGAGTTACTACTTCTTTTACTTTTTGTTTAGCAAAAGCCAGCCAGTTCTTAATTTCCGGGTTAAGATTGGTTTCAAAATCCAGGTCACAGGGTGAATGAAGCAATGAGCATGATGGTGCAATGAAAATTCTTTCAGATCCTAATTTTTCAACCGCTTTACTGATGAAAGACAACGACTTTTCATAATCATTTTTCCAGATATTTCTACCGTCAACCAGTCCTAATGAAAGGTTTAAACTGTCCGGAATAACATTCAGAATATCATCCAGCTGCTCAGGATTTCTAACCAGATCAACATGCAATGTATTGACAGGAAGTGAAACGGCAAGTGAAGTATTGTCTTTTAATCCGTCAAAATAGGAAGCCACAATAAATTTCAGTTTCGGGAAACGTTTTCTGATTTCGGCATACACATAACGGTAAGTTTCTTTGGCTTTCTCTGTTAAATCCAATGCCAGGAAAGGTTCATCAAACTGAATCCATTCTGCACCCTGCTCCTGAAGTTTGGTTAAAATCTCTATATAAACAGGAAGAAGATTTCCGGCCAGATCCAGTTTATCAAACCCTTCTTCTTTTTCTTTTCCTAATAACAGATAAGAAACCAGCCCGATAATAACCGGTTTCGCATTGATTCCAGCTTGTTTTGCTCCTGCAAATTCATTGAAAATTTTGTCTGAGCTCAGCTTAAACTGTTGATTTTTATAAAATTCCGGAACGATGTAATGATAGTTGGTATCGAACCATTTGGTCATTTCCATGGCAGTGATATCCAAGCCGTCCTTCTGATAGCCTCTTGCCATCGCAAAATAAAGATCCAGCTCAGTATTGTTTTTTTTAAGCACCACTTCATGGTACCGTGTTGGAATGGCACCTACGACAAGACTCATATCCAATACCTGATCATAATATGAAAAATCATTACATGGGATAAGATCTATTCCTGCTTCTTTCTGAATATTCCAGTTTTGACTGCAGAGAGTTCTTCCGGTATTCAGAAGTTCTTCCAAAAGGATTTTACCTGACCAGTACTGCTCGCAGGCTTTTTTGAGTTCTCTTTTGCTACCAATACGCGGATAGCCAAGAATGTGAGTTTGCATTTTTTTAAACTTTTTAATTAAACTTATTGGGAAGTCCTTTACAATGCTTCGTTATGTTTTGCGGAAAAAGTTTCAGGAAAATAGTGACATAGCAGACAGCGTAATTTCCTTTAAAAAAGAAAATACCCGAATCCGATATATCATCTGTATGACCCAAAGCTTCAGCCCGCGAAAGCATTGTCAATTCAGTAAAGGCAGGTCTCCTGACTTGTAACAGTTTCCGTCATCCTTCCCGCTTTTGGCAGTGGATCTGCAAGGACAGAAACTTTTGGTGGGTTACTTACAGTTGCGCGACAGTTCGTGATTTGCACACGATTCCCTATTAATCTACCTTAAGTAAAACCTTTCCTGTTTGATGAAGTATCTGTAAAGAACTGTACTTTTACCTTTAACAAAGGTTATCAGTAAAAGTTTTTAATTTTGTGTAAAATTAGTAATACAGAATAAAACCACAACTGGAAACAAATAATTAAGCAAATTAAACTTCAGGAATTAAAAATAAAAGCATATAATTCTTTATATTTGACTGTTTTAATCATTTAAAAGAATAATATTCTGTGGAACAACTCGATGATAAGGATGTACAGCTGCTCAGGCTCCTCCAGAAAAACGCTAAACTTACCGTTAAAGAGCTCGCTAAAGAAGTGAACCTTTCTACTTCACCGGTTTTCGAAAGGGTCAAAAGGCTTGAACAGGAAGGTTTTGTTAAAAGATATGCGGCAGTTCTTGATGCTGAAAAACTGAACCGTGGATTTACGGTGTTCTGCCAGATCAAACTTAAAATCCACGACCGGTCCGTGGGGTATGATTTTGTAAAAGAAATTTTAGAAATTGAAGAAGTTGCGGAATGTTACAATATTTCCGGAGATTTTGATTTCCTTCTGAAAGTGCAGGTGCGGGATATGAAACATTATCAGGATTTTGTATTCAATAAGCTTGGATCTGTGGATTCCATAGGGAGTACCCACAGTACGTTTGTGATGGCTGAGGTAAAGAATAACCATGGGCTGACGATATAGATTTCTTTTAAAGTTAACGCCGTCTGAGGATAAAAAAATCCGTCAATAATGACGGATAGTATAATTATTTTGTTTTTTAGTACTTAATTGGCAGCCGGATCCGTAAGTTCTGTTGTTAAACCTATTGATTTTAACAGGTTCTTACTGTCGAAAAGCAATGTTGTATAATGTTTCCCTTTTTTAAAAACCAGTTTTGACCCTCCCGGAAATTCACTGTCTGCTCCCGATTTTTGTATTTTGGCATTGTACTTACCGAACTTCGTTTTACTGTCCTGTAATGTACTTTTATTCAGAACAAGACCAAAAGGAAGTCCTTCCACAATGACAGGTTTATTGTCTGAAGTCACAAAAAACATTTCATTGATAGTATTGTCTTTTCCCAGGCTGCAATAAAGCTCCAGTCCTGTTTTCATAGGCCATTTTGCATATTTTTCTTCGTTGGCATCTTCATAAAAAACAGTTTTTACGTTCAATGCTTTTGAAATTTTATCCGGAGTCTGCGGGAATATGAATTCTGAGTTTTTGTCCAGTAAAGAACCCAACGCGGCTGTTTTCTGTGAAAATGCAGTTGCACTTAATACCAGAAAAAAGATGGTGGCAATGAAATGGAATGGTCTCGTCTGCATAAAAATATTTTAAGTTGTAATGATTTGGCTAAAGATATTAAAATTTTGAACAAAGCTCCATTTTAAGCAATTTTTTACATCGTATTTCTGTTTTTGGCTATTTTCTTTCCTGTAAATTGAACACGGTACCGGCAGGATCGGTAATCCAGTGCATATTTTCAGGAAGCTCTTCTATTTCGTCGCAGGTTTCCACACCGTTTGACAGCAGATATTGTGTAGCAGCTTCTACATCGGGAACGGTAAGCTGCAGCCATGTTTCAGAATGGGTATAGTTATCAACACAATCCAGCCAAATAATATTATTCCCGAATTTTACTTCGTGAGTTCTGGAAACAGTAGGATTATTAATGGGTTTTTCCTCTACTTCTAATTTTAGAATTTCTCTGTAGAAGGCCACTGTCTTTTCATATTTATTTTTGGGAATTTTTATAGCGATATTAATTCCTGCCTCAAATTTTGGATTCATACTCAAACTATTTTAAAAAATTATTCAGATAGTTCAGAATCATTGCCGTCTGCATCATCAGGCTCACATGAGTTTGTCCGGGAGCGATAGCCAGCTGGGACTTTGGCAATTCGCCCATATCTGCAAAAACATCACCTCCCAATAATTTATAGGTTTTTGAAAGTTCTGTTTTATCCAATCCGTCATTATCACCAGCTATGATTAAAACAGGCACCGGAATTTTAGAGATATTATCATCACCCAGGTCGAAAGGCTGTCCGGCAGAAGCCATCATCTGTTCCAGAAATGGTTTCCATTTTGTTTTATCAGGTGCTACAGCATTATAGGCAGCATGCATAGGGCTGTTTGTAAAGAGTTCAGGTTTCATTCCTTCAAGAGCTTTATTGACTTCGGGCAGCCACCCGTTAGTTTTGTAGGTTGATGAAATGATAACCAGTTTGTTCAGTCTTTCCGGACTTTGAATAGCCAGTTTATAGGCCACTTCACCTCCAAAGCTGTAGCCTGCCACATCTGCTTTGTCAATTTTCAGATAGTCCATTACCTTTGTAACATCACTGGCTAAAGTAGCATGCGATAATTTCCTTTCTGAAAAAGGCGTGTGTCCGTGTCCCTGTAATTCAAGAGCTATTACTTTTCTGTTTTTGGACAGTTCCGGGATCAATTCGCCCCAGTTCAAATCAATCGTCATGAAGGCGCCATGTAACAATACAAGTGGCTTTCCTTTGCCATAGACTTCATAATAAACTTTGATGCCATTAACAGGTGCATAGCCGCTTTCAGAAGGTTTTATTTTTTGTCCATATACCGGAGAGGCGGCAAGGATAATAATAAAGAACAATACTGCAGAGAATTTGAATAAACTTTTCATAATATTATCAGATTTGGTGGATTAATTTTAAGTCAAAGTTACCAACCCGATCGGAAAACGGACTTGTCACAGGACAAGATTTTATGTAAATGGGAGGAATTCTTTAAGGGTTGGTTTAAGTTTATTTCCACAAAAATATTTTAACTCATTACCTGAAATAAACCTCAATCAGCCTACGATTAAGCAATTAAAAAATAAAAATTTTACAATAATTCTACCATAGTTGATAAAATTTTATTAATTTCGAATTGAACTAAACGTACAATTTATTATGAAAAATTTAAAGAAAATCGAAAGAAAAGAATTGAAAACAATTAAGGGAGGAATTGACTGCAGAGGCGGTCAGCTATGCTTAATTGATGGTAAGTGGCAGTGCATGCCTTATGACGGATGTGGTGGCGGAAACCAGCCTTAATTTAGGTTTAATGCAATTACTTGACTATGAAAAATTTTAAAAAAATTTCAAGAGACCAGTTGAGGAATATTAATGGCGGAGCGACAAGCTGCTCTGAAGCCTGCTGCCCACCTCCGGGAATCAAAAGATGTCCATGGGTGATCTGTGTAGCGCCATGTGATATTTTAAGTTAAAAGACTGTATTCTCAAAATAAGCCCTGCAATTCTTATAAATTGCAGGGTTTTTATTTTATGGTGTAAAGTAAAAACTCTCATTATTATGTTTTTTTATTATTAGATATAAAACTTAGTTTCCAGCTATTTAAATCTAAAAATTAAATTTATTGGATAAACGTTTAACCCAAATTTAATCTCTATATTAAATAAGTTAACAATTTATTCATATTAAAAAAGACAACAATAATCTAAAGCACTGATAATGAAAACGTTGATTATTTTTTAAAAAATTGCGAAATTACATATTTTTCGGAAACCACCAAAAAAAACAGCTATTGTTTTTTTACTATTTTCTGAAATATTTTTGTGCATTAAAAAATAAGATGAAAAGGTCTTCCATAAAAGATATTGCTAAACTGGCAGGAGTTTCCGTAGCCACCGTTTCTTATGTTCTTAACAGAAAGGAAGGGCAGCGTATCAGTGAGGAGACCCGGAAAAAAATTTTTGAAATTGCTGAAACGATTAACTATACCCCGAATAAAATCGCAAAAAGCCTTAAAACTAATAAAACAAAGCTTCTTGGATTAATCGTGGCGGATATCTCCAATGACTTCTATTCCCATATGGCAAGAAACCTTGAAGATAAAGCTTTAAAGTTGGGTTATACCCTGATCATCGGCAGTTCTGATGAAAATGCAGAAAAATTTAAAAAACTTACCGAGCTTTTTTCGCAGCAGCAGGTAGACGGAATGATCGTTGCTCCCGTAGCAGGATCAGAAAAGACACTTGAAAACCTTATTCATATTAAATATCCTGTTGTAACGATTGACAGATATCTTAAAGGGGTTTCTGTTCCCGGAATTACCATTGATAATCAAGAGATTGCGGAAAACACGGCCAGCCTGCTTCTTAATAAGAACTTTGACAAAATGATCTATATAGGCTATGAAACTGATCTTCCACACCTTCTGGACCGCCAGCATGGCTTTGAGAAAGCGGTAAGCTCTTCCAGCAAAACAGTTGAAATTCAATATCTTCTGGTAGGATTGGAAAATATAGTACAGGAGGTACATTCTAAGCTTGAAAGTACGTTGGGCAAAACTCCAGAAAATACTGCGTTATATTTTTCCAGTAATAAACTTGCGGTAGCAGGGCTTTCCTATCTCGTTAAAAACAATATAAAAGTTCCGGAACAGGTCTCAGTATTGGCATTTGATGAAACGGATGCCTATGACCTCTTCCCTACGGAGATTACCTACATCCAGCAGCCGATTGAAGAAATGGCTGAAGAGGCTATCAAGCTTCTGGACGGACAAATTAACCATTATGCAGCAACAGGTAAAAGAATAACATTATCCGCAAAACTGATTGCCAAAGCATCTTTAAAATAATCAAATCTATATCAATCATTTTTTTTAAATAATAACTTAAACGTTTAACTAACTATGATAAAAAATAAATTAAATCACGTGGTATGTTTCGGAGAAGTTCTGTGGGATATCTTCCCTTCCGGATCCAGAGCTGGTGGTGCGCCATTTAATGTTGCCTACAATCTTTTTAAAATGGGAATCGACACCAAAATGCTAAGCCGTATAGGAAATGATGAATTAGGGCACCGCCTTCTTAACCAAATTCAGAATTGGGGAATAACAACAGATTTCATTCAGGTAGACCAGGAAAAGGCTACAGGAACTGTAATTGCTGATTTTGATGAGCATGGTGAAGCTGTATATGATATTGTACAGGAGGTTGCCTGGGACTATATCCAACCTCTGCCGGAACACAAAGAACTGATACAAAATTCAGAAGCATTTGTTTTTGGAAGTCTGATCACCAGAAGTGAAGCTTCACAAAATACGCTATTGCAACTTTTGGAATATTCAAAGTTCAGGGTTTTTGATGTTAATTTCCGCCCTCCTTTCATCGATTTTGAATTCATTAAAAAATTATTGCACAAATCTGACCTTGTTAAAATGAATAAGGCAGAGCTCAGAACAATTCTTGAATATCTCGGTGAAGACTATATTGATGAAGATACCAGCATCAAACATCTTCAGGCTTATTTCAACCTGAATGAAATTGTCCTTACCAAAGGAAGTAAAGGCGCCAGATATTTTGTAGGGGATACTGCGTATGATTTTCCGGCAGTTCATATTGAAATTGCAGATACTGTGGGCAGTGGGGATTCTTTTCTGGCCGGGTTTCTGTCTAAAAGAATTCAGGGAAAATCGCCGGAAGAGATCATGAAACAGGCAACTTCACTGGGAGCCTTTATCACTTCGAAATCAGGAGCATGTCCGGATTATACCTATGAAGAATTCAAGGCATTCAGAGAAAAAAACAGCTGTAAAACCTCTTAAAAACAACGATATGAATACTCCAAAATTTACAGATAAGAAATACTATATCATCCTGTCCTTTGTTACCTCTTTATTCTTTTTCTGGGCTATTGCCCTTACCATGGGTGATGTTCTGAATAAGCATTTCCAGAACGTTCTTCACATTTCGAAGTCCAAATCAGGGCTGGTACAACTTTCCATTTTTGGGGCATATGCATTGATGGGCGTTCCGGCAGGCCTGTTTATGAAAAAGTTCGGTTACAAATTAGGGGTCATCCTGGGACTTTCATTGTTTGCACTGGGATCTTTTTTGTTTATTCCGGCAGCCAATACTTCTTCTTTTAACTTTTTCAGACTTGCTCTTTTTGTTCTGGCAATGGGAATGGCAACCCTTGAAACGGTAGCCCATCCTTTTGTAGCAGCTCTTGGTGATGAAAGAACGAGTGATCAGAGGGTTAATTTTGCCCAGTCTTTTAATGGTCTGGGAGCTATTATCGGTCCTCTTTTAGGCGGTTATTTTATTTTCGGAACTCCTGATTCCGGATCTGGATCACTGGATTCAGTAAAAAATCTTTATACCTGGATTGGGATTGTCATTCTTGCGATTACTATTATTTTCAGCTTTATCAGAGTTCCTGATCTGAAAGACCCTCATGCGGAAGATATCATCATTTCAGACAATGAAAAAGGAGAAGACCTTAGTGTATCAGATCCACATGCACCGCTTTATAAGCAGAGACATTTTATATTTGCAGTTATTGCCCAGTTTTTTAATATTGCCGCACAGGGCGGAACCTGGGCTTATTTTATCAATTACGGTGTAGAAAAAATGCACCTTCCGGAAATACAGGCTTCCTATTACTTTTCTTTAAGTATGGCCATGATGATGATCGGAAGATTTATCGGAACTTTCCTGATGAGATTTATTGCTCCCAACAAACTGCTGGCTATTTTTACCGCATGTAATATTGTTCTGTGCCTGATTATTTCCCAAAGTTTCGGATGGATATCATTTGTAAGCCTTATTTTGCTCAATCTGTTCCTGAGTGTGATGTATCCTACCATATTTAGTCTTGGGCTTAAAAGATTAGGATCTAAAGTTCAGCAGGCTTCCTCATTCCTGGTTATGGCCATGTTTGGAGGAGCTGTTTTTCCACCGATCATGGGAAGAATTGCTGAAAAAGATATTGCTCATGCGTATCTGCTTCCTATTCTATGTTATGTTGTTATTTTATTATTTGCATTAAAGTACTACAAGCCTAAAACACTTAAATAATCCCTATGAAAACAAAGCTTTTATTAGCCTGGCTCATGTTACTTACGTGTGCTGGCAGGGAAATTAATGCCCAGATCACGATAACCAATAAGAAATTTTCCTTCGGAACAACGGGAAGAATCGGAGCCGGTTATTCTCCGAATGCCGATGGAAAAACAGGAAGACAGCTGAATCTGAACAATCAGGGATCTTTAGGAGGCAGAATGGATCAGGGAGATTACGTAGATTTCTTACCAGCCTTCCATTTTAGCCCGGTGGTGAACGGTGACAGTACAAAAAGTACAAAGATCGATATGCAGGCAAGATTGAGCTTTTATTCAGGAGGGACTTTTCTGGGAAATGTAGACTCAAAATCCAATCAGGGAATGATTGTTGCCTTACCGGAAGCCTTTGTTGAGGCCAGAAACATTATGGGAAGTGACTGGGATGTTTGGGCCGGATCAAGATGGCTGAGATATGATGACATTCACATTGCAGATTACTTTTATTTTGATGACCATTCGGCAACCGGTTGGGGACTAAGACATAAAAACACAAGGTTTTCAATGTTTTTCCCGGCAGTTATTGATACCACAGCCAGCAACTCCACTCCATATTCTTACACCAATGTGATCAGTGGATCAAAAAACCTGATCTACAGACAAAGGGAGGTTTTTGTCCTTGAGCAGACGCTGCCATTTAAAAATACAAAACACAAGTTGAAACTGATGGCGGAATTTCATCATGTAGAAAAATCAGGGGAAAATTCCGTAGAGCAATATCCATCAGATCAGGGCTGGGTTTTTGGAGCTAAATTAAATACAGATATTCCAACAACAATTCCGGGTTCATTCAATCAGATTTCTGTAAGATACGGGACAGGAATTGCCAATGGAGGTGATAATGGTAATACACAGACCTGGCGAACCTACGGAGCACCTGATGAGATCACAAAAACATATAAAGGAGCTTACTCTTTTACGGTTGTTGAACATTTCCTCTGGAATATCTCAAACCGGTGGTCGCTTAATCCCTATGCCGTTTTCACCAAAAGTAAGGGAGGGTCAACCAGTACTGACAAAGCGATGGACTATTATAACCGTGAAATTTTCAACAAAAAAACAGAATTTAATACGGGAATCAGAGCCACTTATTATTACAACAACTGGTTTCATATTCTTTCGGAATTTCACTATGCAACACGAAAAAACGGAATCCAGGATGCAGAATCAATGATGAAGCTGGTTTTGGCTCCTACCATCGTACCTACCGCTGAAAGAAGCGTCTGGGCAAGACCCCACATCCGTTTTATTGCAGAAGTATCAAGGTATAATGATGAAGCTATGAACAGTCTTTACTCACCGTTTTTACATCAGTCAGGAGCCAAAAGATACGGGACTTACTTCGGAATACGAACAGAATGGTGGATTTTTTAAATTAAATAAAAAAATATAATGAATATAAAGTTAGGAGCTTCCCTACTCTCCTGGATCACTCCGCTATGGAATGCGGAATCTGGAAAATATGCGATAGAAAAAACGGCTCAGGCCGGATTTGATCTGATCGAAATACTGTTACCTGCATCAATGGATTTTAATGCAAAAACCGTAAAAAGACAGCTGGAAGACAACCATCTTGAAGCGGTATGCTCGCTGAACCTTCCCAAAGACGCTCATATTGCGTTCTATCCTGAAGCTGCGGAAAAGCTTATTAAAAAAGCAATTGATAAAGTTGATGAACTGGAAACCCATCTTCTGGCTGGTGTCCTGCATGGCGGAATCAGTGTTTTTACAGGAAAACCACTTACAGAAAACGAAAAAGAAATCATTGCTGATGTGTGGTGCCATGTGGCGGATTACGCCCAAACCAAAAGTATCGATATTGCCATAGAGCCTATTAACCGCTATGAATCCTATGTCTGCAATACGGCAGAAAATGTCCTGGAACTTATAAAGAAAACAGGCAAAAATAATCTTTTCCTCCACCTTGATACCTTTCATATGAATATTGAGGAAAATAATTTCTATGATCCGATTATCAATTCCGGAAAAATGCTGAAGCATATTCATGTTACAGAATCCCACCGGGGTATGCCGGGAGAAGGAACTGTCAACTGGGAAGAGTTTTTCTCAGCATTGAAAAATATCAATTTTGAAGGGAATCTCGTTCTTGAAAATTTCTCTTCCTCAATTCCCGGAATGCAGGAACAGGTTTCTTTGTGGCAGAAATCACCTCATGATGCCCAGGAGCTGGCGGAAGGCAGTCTTGATTTTTTAAGAAAGCATCTCTGCAGTTGATAAAATTATGTGTTATATTATTTTGAAACTTATGGAAAGTGGAAATTGTCCGCTTTTCACCGACTGATTCTGCCCGTTCATCGAAATTCCAAGCCGTTTTGTTGCGTTATTGAAGACCTTTACACCAGAAAAAAGCAATAATGCTCAACTAAAATCTTATTATTATGAAAACAAAAATCGGAATTACAGAAAAAAACACAGAAGCTGTTGCAGAACAATTAGCAAAACTATTAGCAGATGAAACACTGCTTTACATCAAAACAAGAAATGCCCACTGGAACGTAACCGGAGATAACTTCCATGCCAATCATATTTTCTTTGAAGAACAGTACAAACAACTGGATGAACTGATTGACAGCGTGGCAGAAAGAATGCGTAAAATCGGACATTATGCACCGGCGACTATGAAAATCTATCTGGAACTGACTCATTTAACGGAATACAGTGAAAGAACAAACGATGGCCTCGGATACATGAAAGATTTATTAAGTGACCATGAAAGCATCATTGAATTTCTCCGCGGAAACATCACTCCATTTGCAGAAAAGTACAAAGATTATGGCACCAGTGATTTCATTACAGGCCTGATGGAAGCTCATGAAGAAATGGCCTGGATGATCCGCTCCTATTTCAGATAACATAAAATAAAAAAGTTATAATTATCTTTGTGTGAATCATAAACAACTATACCTATGAAAGCCTTAATCGTGGATGATAATGATATTGCAAGAACAACATTAGCCCATCTCGCCAAACAGGTTCCGGATCTTTCCATTGTCAGCGAGTTTTCCAATGCCATAGAAGCTTATCATTATCTTCAGTCCAATTCAGTAGATCTGATATTTCTTGATATAGAAATGCCGGAAATGACAGGAATTGAACTCACGAAAACGCTTTCCGGTAAAGAGACCATCATCATTTTCACGACCTCGAAAAAAGAATATGCACTGGAAGCCTTTGAGCTTAATATTGCAGATTACCTTCTGAAGCCCATTATGCCGGTAAGATTTCTGCAGGCTGTAAGCAAGGCACAGACGATTCTTGAAAGCAGAAAAGAAAATGTGGAAATCACAAGGGATGAGTTTCTTTTTGTAAGGGATTCCAATATTACAAGGCGCTTAAAACTGGATGATATTTTCTACGCAGAAGCCATGGGTGATTATGTAAAGTTTTACACCAAAGAAAAGATGTTTGCCATTCACGGTAAAATGAAAACTGCCGAAGAACGTCTTCCCAAGGATCATTTTATAAGAGTCCACCGTTCCTATATTGTTTCTGTAGGCAAAATTGACACCCTTCAGGACGGCGGTATTATGATCAACGGTAAATTCATTCCCGTAGCGGATGCATACCGTAAGGCACTCAATACAAGAATGAATGTCTTTTAGCATTGACAGACATCTGGCATGTTTGTCCATCTTTTGATCTCTATTTGTGAATGGACCCGGAGTACCCCCGACTCTTCACCGGAATTTTTTATCTTAAATCAGACCGTTATTTATGAAAAATATATCTTCAGTAATGGATAACAAACGATTCAGCTATTTTATTATCCTGACTTTTATTGCGGGATCACTCCTATTGATAGCTGTTCAGCTCAATTCTGCAGGAAATACCAAGGCACTGATTCAGAATAACAATACCTTGCTGAGCGAATTGCGTTCAAGCAATCATTTACGGGAGATTGACCGTGATATTCTGGGGGTGGAAAGCAGAATCAGAGCTTCTATTGCAACGAATGATACCACCCATCTTGAAGGCATCGACCAAAAAATCAGTCAGATTGAAAATTTCCTGGATTCTCTTTCCAAAGACAATGTAAACGCCGAAGAAGAAAAGCTGATCCACAGGTTAAGCGTTCTTGCCATGGAAAAGAAAACAACCAAAGATAAACTCCTGCACCGTTATCTTTCTGTTGGAAACATGGACGATAATACCTCCATTGCCAATCCGCGTGCACGAAAAATTTCTAATGAAATTACCAGCATCACGGCTAAAATATATGAAAGCAGAAAGCTGAATATGGTTGAACTCAGCCAGAAAAGTGAGGAAATGGGGCAGAAAGCAAGATTTTATGACATTTCAATATTGGTTTTACTGATTTTGGGAGGTTCTGTCGTAGGCTATCACATTCTTCGTCAGTTTAAACGCCAGAGATTACTTATAAACGAACTTGATATTGCCGAAAAAAAAGCATTGGTAGCAGCACAGACCAAAGAAAACTTCCTTGCCAATATGAGCCATGAAATCAGAACTCCTTTAAGCGGAATTCTCGGGTTTACCAATCTGCTGCAAAAACGTCCACTGGACGAAACCTCAGCAGAATTTGTCTCTTCCATACAGCGTTCCGGAGAAAACCTGATGGCCATCATCAATGATATTCTTGATTTATCTAAAATAGAAGCCGGAATGATGCGGATTACCCCTGGAATTTTCAGCATTAACGGACTGGTTAATTCCGTAGAAACTTTTTTTACAGAACGGGCCAGAGAAAAAGGACTTACCATATCCAGTACGATTGATCCTTCCATTCCTGACACATTGGTGGGAGATGCCACAAGACTGACCCAGATTTTAGTGAACCTCATCGGAAATGCCATAAAATTTACCCATCAGGGAAATATTTCTGTTGAAATCTACAGTAAACAGCAAACAGAGAAGGAAGCTGTTCTGGGATTTAAAATTTCAGATACGGGAATTGGAATTGACAAAGAAAAGCTCACTGAAATCTTCGAAAGATTCAACCAGGGAGAAGACTCAACAACAAGAAATTACGGTGGAACAGGATTAGGCTTATCCATCGTGAAAAGCTTAATTGTACTTCAGAACGGAAACATCGAGGTGAGCAGTGAACAGGGCAAAGGAACTACATTTCATTTCTATATTCCTTACGGAATTGCTGAGGAACAGCTTACTGTCATTCCAGCTGTTGATCCCCACTATTTTAAAGATAAATCCAATACGCCCCTGAAAGTACTGGTGGTTGATGATAATGTGATCAATCAAAGCCTGATGAAACATTTACTTTCCCAGTGGAATATTGATTTTCATATTGCATCGAATGGTCTTGAAGGAGTAAGTTATCTCAAAAGCAATGCATGCGACCTGGTTTTAATGGATATACAGATGCCGCAGATGGATGGATATGCTGCCACCCAAAAAATACGGGAAGAACTCCGACTGGATATTCCGATCATCGCAATGACCGCCCATGCGCTGGCAGGCGAAAGAGAAAGATGCCTGAGCCGTGGGATGAACGAATATATTCCTAAGCCTGTCAATGAAGAAGAGCTGTTTATGCTGATTTCTAAACTCGGGTTTAAAGAACATAATAAAAACGAAAAGAAAACCGAAAATCCGTCATCTGACTATCAGTATATTGATCTCTCTTATATGCAGGCGGTAAGCGGTGGCGACAAAAGCTTCGAACAAATGGTCACTCAACAGTTTATTGAGAATATTCCCAATCACCTACAGAAACTGACAACGGCTTACGAAAACAAAGATTTTCAGGAGGTGAAACTGTGGGCTCATGATCTGAAATCCAGCATTGCCATCATGGGATTACATCCTCTGTTAAAGGAAAAACTTGATATTCTTGAAACAGCATCAGCAGAAAGCTCTGATCTGCAAAAAATACTGACAGAAGTACAGAAAGTTCTGGCAGAAGCAGTTTCCGAAGCTGAAGCATTTTCAAAAACAATTTAAAAATAAGAAAAAATGAATTTATTTTCACCCATACACATTCGCAGTCTTACCTTAAAGAACAGGATTGCACTATCTCCTATGCAGCAATACAGCGCTAAAAACGGAGTTCCCGGCAACTGGCATCTCGTTCACCTTGGAAGCAGGGCTGTCGGCGGTGCAGGATTGATCCTTACCGAATGTACAGCCGTTTCAGAAGAAGGTCTGGCTACATTATCCGATGTAGGGATCTGGAACGATGAACAGAAAAATGCCTGGAAAAACATCGTAAATTTTGTGCATGAACAGGATGCCAAAATAGGGGTTCAACTCTGGCATGCAGGAGGAAAAGGCAGCCTGAAACATCCCAATGAAAGAATGAAACCTCTCACTCCGGAAGAAGGAGGCTGGACGGTAAAATCATCTTCTGCCCGGGAATTCAACGGAGTTTTTGCTGAAGAGCTCACCATTGATGAGATCCAGGGACTAAAGACGAAATTCGTTAAAGCAGCCCTTCGTGCTCTTGAAGCAGGCTTTGATACCATTGAACTGCATGCAGCGCATGGTTACCTGTTCCATCAGTTTTATTCCGCAGTGATCAACAAAAGACAGGATGAATATGGCGGAAGTTTTGAAAACAGGATCCGTTTTCTTGTGGAAACCGTTCAGGAAATCAGAAAAGCTATTCCTGCTGAAATGCCTCTTTTCGTAAGAATTTCTTCCACTGACTATATAGAATCGGAGGAAGCCTGGACTCTGGAAGACAGTATAAGACTTTCGGAAATCCTAAAAGAAAACGGTGTAGATTTCATTACGGCATCCGGCGGTGGATTTACCAATGTACGCAAGGATATGGTATTTCCAGGATATCAGGTTCCTTTTGCAAAAGCCATTAAAGAACAGACCGGGATTCTGACAGGAGCTGTGGGAATGATTACCGAAGCGGAACAGGCCAATGATCTCATTGCCAATGGAGATGCAGATCTGGTGATTATCGCCCGGGAACATCTTAGAGATCCTTATTTTGCCATTCATTCAGCAAGAGCATTAGGTGTTGAAACAGAAATTCCGTGGCAGTATAAAAGAGCATATTAAATTAACCCATAAAAAATCAGTTATGGAAAATCAGGGTGCCTCCGTAGTGATTACCCATCATATTCTGGATGGAAAACAATCACAGTATGAAAAATGGCTGGACGAAATTGTGCCTGTCACCAAACATTCTGAAGGCTTTATTGATCTGCAGATTATTCGGCCGATTCCCGATCTGACTTTTGTGTATACCGTCATTATCCGTTTTGATACGATTAACCATCTTAAAAGCTGGATGGAATCGGATAACCGGAAAAAGCTTATTGAGAAAGCGAATCCACTGTTCAGGAAAAACGACCATTACCAGATCAGATCCGGGCTTGATTTTCTTTTTACGACAGAAAATGAAGGGAATAAAGTTCCGGTACGCTGGAAACAGTTTCTGGCGACCTGGTCTGCCATTTATCCGCTGTCGGTTCTTATTCCTGCTTTGATCATTCCTTTTTTACGGTTTTTACATATTCCAGCCAATCATTATTTTGACGGATTCATCAATTCCGGAATTATTGTTTTTCTGATGGTGTTTGATGTAATGCCTAATTATACCAAACTGATTAAAAAATGGCTGTATAAATAGCCACATTTAAAAATTATCTTTCATCAATCACTGTAACCCACAGTGATTTTTTTGTTTTCAGGAACCTCGTCCTGTTACCATTTGAACCTCACCAGCTTATTGAACGACAGTTTTCGCCTGTTGACCGAACAGCATTAAAAATGAGAACAACCGGTTTGTAGCTTTACCTCATCAATAACATAACAATCAAAATCAACAACTATGGAAATCTTACAAACTCCCGAAAACGCACTATCTCACTCAAGCGTAAGCGCCATCATCCATGCACCCATTGAAAAAGTGAATATCGCAGACTGGCTGCTTAATCTGCCGGACGCCGAATACCAGCGCTGCTCTACCCAGCATATCGGAGCTGCTATTTCAGTTACTTTTGATGGCCAACCAGTGTCTTTAAACGTAGAAACGATTGGAGATGCACTGATGGTACAGCATTATGTTGCAGATATTCACCGTCCTGATTACTGCCGCATGCTTTCCATCTCTGATTCAATTACCAAAAACGGACGTACAAAAGTTCAGGTTCTATGGGAACTGAAAGTGACAAAGATCGATGAAAACACCTGTCTTTACACCAATGAAATTCATGCGACAGCCACTCCCGAAATGTTTGAATATCTGAAAGAACACGGGATCAACCTTGCTGATGCCGCTGCATCAAGACAGGCCGCTTCTGATGCCCATAATCATGAGGAAACTCCAAATTTTGCAAAAAGCATTGAAAATAAAGCACTGACAGGGCAATACAACCAGCCTTTTTAAGAAAGTGGCAAGCCCTTCATATCCTCAACGACTCATTTTGCCTTTTCACCGAATGACATCAAGAAAAAGTAAAATTCAGGAGTAGCTTTACAATAGCAAAAACAAAGAAAATTAATCACAAAAAAATAATACTATGAATCCATCATCATTAAGTTTCAGATACGAATTAGAAAAAAAAGAACCGCGTACCAGTGACGGCGGTACAACAAGAGGCGCTTCCGTAAAAGAATTCCCTGCTTCTGTAGGCATTGCCGGAGTTTCCATGAGATTACAGCCCGGAAGCATGAGAGAACTTCACTGGCATGCCAATGCCGCAGAATGGGCGTATGTAATTTCAGGAACAGTACGTACAACGATTATCCATCCGGAAGGACAGAGTTATACCGATAATTTTGAACCCGGTGACGTATGGTATTTCCCGAAAGGGTACGGACATTCCATCCAGGCTACCGGAACAGAGGAATGCCACTTTATCCTGATTTTCGACAACGGTAATTTTTCGGAAGACCATACCTTCAGCGTTACAGATTTTGTGTCAAGTGTGCCACCTGAAATCGTTGCACAGAATTTAGGACTAAGCCTTGAAGAAGTAGCAGAACTTCCACAGAAAGAGGTTTACTTCGCAGCGGGAGTTGTTCCTGACGAATTATCTGTGAACGCCGCAGCCCGTCCCGAGGAATCAGACATTGAACTGACAAGCCTTCACCGCTATCCTCTGCATTCCCAGCAGCCAAGAATCATTCCTGGCGGAGGGCTGCAGAGACTGGTTACCCGTAAGGAATTTCCGATCAGCACCACAATGGCCGGTTCTGTACTGGAGCTGCAACCCGGTGCATTAAGAGAAATGCATTGGCATCCTAATGCAGACGAATGGCAGTATTTTATATCCGGACAGGCAGAAATGTCGGTATTCCTGGCGGAAGGAGTATCTGTCACAGAACAGTTCAATGCCGGTGATGTAGGCTATGTCCCTATGGGAGCCGGGCATTATATCAAAAATACCGGAGATACCGTATGTAAAGTATTGATCGGATTTAATAGCGGCACCTATGAATCCATTGATATCAGCGAATGGCTGGCAGGAAACCCGAAAGATGTGGTTATCACCAATTTCGGACTGAAGGAAGGAGAAATAGAAAAATTTCCGGAAAAGAAAGTATTCATCAAACCTGGAAAATAGCGCCTGTGCTTCCGGAAACAAAAATCCTGCTTCCTGACAAGACCGTCAGAACACAGGAGAAACTGGCAGTATTCCTTGCTTTTATCGCAGGATATACAGATGCTACAGGACTGATACGATGGAAAACCTACGTTTCTTTTATGAGTGGCAATACAACCCAGTTAGGTGCAGCAGTTTTCAGTGAAAAACATGGTGTTATCATCAGTTCTGTCATTGTAATCATCTTTTTTCTGGCGGGGATTTATACAGGAACGTGTCTATCATTATCAAAGAAGTTCAGAAGCACAAAGATGATCTTCTACACAGTTTCCGGCATCATGATCCTTTACAGTATCACTGATTATTATGAGCATATTGCCCATGAAGTGTCTATAGCTGTTATCGGTTTCTCAATGGGTCTTATGAATACCATTGTCACATCGGTAGGTAACCAAAAGATCAACACCGATTTTGTGACAGGAACTTTAAACAGCCTGGCAAGAACAGCTGCTCTTTTTGTCATGAGTGATCAGGCAGAGAAGCGGAAGGAATACAAAGTAAATATCTTTCATTTGTTATTCTTATGGATGGGCTTTCTCTCCGGTGCTTTAGTAGCTCCTTTCCTGCTCTCTTATTCAGGAAACTGGACGTTGATGTTTCCGGCAGCCTTACTGCTCATCTGTGCATTCACAATGCCAATTACAACGATTAAAAATTAATCCTATGCTAGAAAAAAATACGGTTGCCCCTGATTTTACATTATTTGCAACCCCGGATCAGAAAATTACCTTATCCGAATTCAGAGGACGAAACGTTATCCTTGCATTTTACCCGGCAGACTGGAGCCCGGTGTGCAGTGACCAGATGGCATTATACAACGAAATGCTGAAGTATTTCAAAAAATATGATGCGGAGATTTTCGGAATTTCCGTAGACAGCAAATGGTGCCACCTGGCATTTTCACAATCCAGGAACCTGCACTTCCCACTGCTTGCAGACTTTGAAGCCAAAGGAGAAACAGCCAGGAAATATGGTGTTTACAATGACGAAGAAGGAGAATGCAACAGAGCTCTTTTTGTCATCAATAAAGACGGCATCATCGAATGGAGCTATCTCTCTCCCACCGCCATCAATCCTGGCGCAGACGGAATTTTAGAAGCATTAGAAAACCTTAACACGAAATAATTATGTCACTTAAACCATCAGTCAGCAATGCTGACCACACTCAGGGCAACTCAGATGCCAGCTTAGTCATTGTAGAATACGGGGATTATCAGTGTCCTTACTGCGGAGCAGCCTATCCGGTTCTTAAAGAATTAATGAAAGAATTCGGAGATCAGATCAGATTTGTATTCAGAAATTTTCCGCTGTCAGAAATGCATCAGTATGAAAGAACGGCAGCACTGGCGGCAGAAGCGGCAGCTTTGCAGGGAAAATTTTGGGAAATGCATGATGCTATTTATGAAAACCAGGAATACCTGAATGCTGATCTTCCGTTAAAGCTTGCAGAAAAACTGGGATTAAATATTCCCCAATTCAAAGTTGATATTCATAAGAAGGAATTAGCAGAAAAGGTAGATACAGACTTTGAAAGCGGTATCATCAGCGGAGTGAACGGAACTCCTTCATTTTTCATTAACGGAAATAAATTCAATGGCGGTGCCGAAGACCTTTTCCAGTTGGTACGTGAAAACACAGCCTATTAATCAGAAAAATATTTAAACAAAATCAATTTATAACATTAAAATAAACAACAATGAGCACATTAACATTAAAAGACGGAACAGAAATTTTTTACAAAGATCAGGGAGAAGGACCTGTATTAATGTTTCACCACGGATGGCCTTTATCATCAGACGATTGGGATGCACAGGTGATTTTCTTTTTACAGAAAGGCTACAGAGTGGTTACCCACGACAGAAGAGGTCATGGCCGTTCCAGCCAGAATATTTATAATCATACTATTGAACAATACGCTTCTGATGCCGCTGAGCTGGTTGAATTTTTAGATCTGAAAGATGTTGTACACATCGGGCATTCAACAGGCGGTGGTGAAGTGATCCGTTATGTGAATAAATACTCGAATGGAAGAGCTAAGAAAGCGGTTCTGATCAGTGCCATTCCACCGGTGATGGTAAAAAGTGAGAACAATCCTGACGGCGTTCCTATGGAAGTTTTCGACAATATCAGGGAACAGACGATGAACAACAGAAATCAGTTTTATTATGATCTGACTTTCCCCTTCTACGGCTACAACAGAGAAGGAGCGAATGTAAAGGACGGAGTACAGAGAAACTGGTGGAGACAGGGGCTGATGGGAGGAATTGTTGCTCATTATGATGGGATCAAAGCTTTTTCAGAAACAGATTTAACGGAAGATTTAAAAGCTGTTGACATTCCTGTTTTGGTAATGCATGGCGAAGATGACCAGATCGTTCCTATTGCCAATGCGGCATTAAAATCAATTAAATTATTAAAGAACGGAAAACTGATTACCTATCCTGGTTTCCCTCACGGTATGCCGACTACAGAGCATCCAACCATCAACAAAGACCTTCTTGAATTTATCAGATCTTAAAAAACCATCTCTTTTTCAATATATTGAAGATGAACTTTAACGGTTCATCTTTTTTTATTTCAGGTATTGTAACCACTCACATGCAGATCTTTTTCAATTTTTCCTATCTTTAAACTTTCAAGTAAGAATTTTCTATGAGTAAGCCTTCTGATCCCAATGCAGAAATGATGAAACGCCTGCAGGAAATGCAGAAAGAACAGCTTATGATTTCCCGTTTAACCAAAGAGTTGTCTACCATTTTAGATAAGAAACAGCTTCAGCTTGTTATCAACACATCTTTCAAAACTGAACTGGGATTCAATGATTGTATGATGATCAGGGATGTAAAAGGAAATATTGAAATATTAGGCAGCGGGACTGAAAATCAGAATCATACCACAGACCAACAGCTTGACAGGTATGTAAAAAACTGTCTTGATTCTGCGGAGCCTCTTCTTTTTGATCTTAAAGAACCGTCACCCCTTCCTTCCTGTTTTACCAAAGCTAAAAATTCGGGGATGCGGATGGCTGTCGGATTGGGACTGCCGGCTGTCAGTGAAAGTAAAAATGTACTCTTTCTTTTCTACAAAAGCTTTATTTCAAGAGATACAATTCCGGAAAGAATTTTAAATGGCATTTCTACCCAGCTTTCCATTACCTTCCATAATATAGATGTTCAGGAGCAACTGAAAACATTTCAGGGAAATATCCGGGACTTTCCGAAAGAAATTGAAGAAGACAAGAAAAGCAGACACGGCTTTCAGGGAATTGTGGGGCAAAGTGAAGCGATGCAGCTCATTTTCGAAAAAATCTCACAGGTAGCTCCATCACAATCCAATGTGATTATCTTTGGAGAGACGGGTACGGGAAAAGAACTTATAGCACAGGCGGTTCATGAACTTTCCGAATTTTCGGGAAAGAAAATGATCAGGATAAACTGTGCGGCTATTCCTGCCAATTTAATAGAATCTGAACTCTTTGGTCATGAAAAAGGAAGTTTTACCGGAGCAACAGAGCAGCGGAAAGGAAAGTTTGAACAGGCTCACAACAGCACCATTTTTCTGGATGAAATTGGCGAACTACCTCTGGAATTACAAGCCAGGCTTCTGAGGGTTCTTCAGGAAAAAGAAATTGAAAGAATCGGGGGAAACAAAAGGATTAAGGTGAATGTAAGGATCATTACGGCCACCAACAGGAATCTTGAAAAAGAGGTGGCGGAAGGCCGATTCAGAAGTGATCTTTTTTACAGGCTGAATGTATTTCCTATCCATCTTCCTGCCTTGCGGGAAAGAAAAGAGGATATTCCTTTGCTGGCAGACTATTTCCTGGAGAAATTATACCCGAAAACAGGCAAAAAGATTAATGGTTTTTCTCAAAACGTAGTCAAAATGATGATTGCCAATCCATGGCTGGGTAATATCCGTGAACTGGAAAATATGGTTGAAAGAAGTATGCTGACGGCAAAAGGAGATATCATCAGAGAAATGGATTTTCCGAAAGTTATTAACTCTCAAAATACGGATCAGGATTTTCAGGTTAAAACATTGCATGAATTCGAAAAGGAATATATTTTAAAAATAATCAAAAAATGTAACGGCCGTATTTTCGGGGAAACAGGTGCGGCGAAACTGCTGGGATTACCACCTACAACGCTTATTTCCAAAATGCAGAAGCTCGGAATAGAGAAAAAGCACTATTTCAGGGGATCTGAATAATGTTTGTCAAGCCCCATTTCTATTTTCCCGGAAGACAAAGCCCAGAAAATCCAGAGTCCTAAAATGATCAGCAACGACAAGGCCGGGATCCAGAACGACAGGATTAATGCAATCACATAAATAGGAAGCCCATACAGGTAATTATTATGGATCTTTTTTATAGCCGTATCGGTAATACCTGGGCGCAAAAGTTTTTTATTCCGGGTGGCCAGAAACCATAATAAATTGTAAGCAAGATTGATCAGAACGAAAATACCGGTATAGAGGGCTACGACAACAGAGGAAGCTCCACCGTCAAAATATCTTGCCAGCAAAGCGGTAGGATAAGAAACTGCTGAAACCAGAAAAAGGATTAGCCCATTCGCAAACATAATCGCTGAATTCCGGCTGTAGATCTGTTTGAAGATCTTATGATGATTCACCCACATGATGAAAATGCTGATAAATGAAAGGATAAATGCCAGAAATGCCGGCCACTGATTCTTCAGAAAGATCAGCAGATCATTCCCGTTTTGTATTGAATGTTCTTCAGGAAAATGAAGATCCAGCACCAAAAGCGTAACGGCTATTGCAAAAACACCATCACTGAATCCTTCTATTCTGAGCGTTTCTTTTTCCATAATTACCTGATTGATTTAAGATTGTAAAGACATAATGATTTTGTCCTCAAATTATTTGAAGAATTATGATTAAAAAATTGAAAGAAAATAGGGTCTCCGGCTAGCTTTCCTCGGAATTATTTATACCCTTTGTCAATTCCCAGTTTTTTCATTTTGGAATATAAAGTCTGAGCTTGTATCTTCAGCAGTTCTGCAGCACCGCCCGGCCCGGAAACTTTTCCACCTGAAGACTGAAGTGCAGTCATAATATGATCTCTTTCCATATCTTCCAATGATTTCAGCGGCCCTTGTGTTTCTGTAGGTTTTTCAACGATTTTAGGCAGATCAAAACTTTCTATTTCTGTGGTTTTGGTTAAAAGAACACTTCGTTCGATCAAATGCTCCAGCTCACGGATATTGCCGGGCCAGTGATAATTCAGCAGCTGTTCCAATGCTTTTTCACTGATAGAAGTGATATTTCTTCTCGAAGCAGCGGCATATTTATTCAGGAAAAAATGGGCCAGCAATACAATATCTTCCTTTCTTTCTCTCAACGGAGGCAGTTCAATAGGGAAAACATTCAAACGGTAATACAGATCCAGCCTGAATCTTCCTTCCGCCACTTCTTTTTCCAGAGAACGGTTGGTCGCTGCCACAATTCTTACGTTTACTTTAACCGTATTATTTCCTCCGAGCCGTTCGATTTCTTTTTCCTGTAAAACCCTCAGCAGTTTAACCTGTGAATCCAGTGGCAGCTCCCCTATTTCATCCAGGAAGACGGTTCCACCGTTGGCCTGCTCAAACTTTCCGATCCTCAATGTATTGGCTCCGGTAAAGCTTCCTTTTTCGTGTCCGAAAAGCTCGGATTCGATAAGCGCATGCGGCAGTGCAGCACAGTTGACCACGACAATAGGATGAGCTTTACGCTCTGAAAGCTCATGAACGGAATGGGCCACTTTTTCCTTTCCCGTTCCGCTTTCCCCAACCACCAGAACAGAAGTGTCTGTAGGAGCCACTACCCTTATTTTTTCAACCACGTCCTGAAGTACCTTGCTTTTTCCGATAATTCCTTCAATGACTTCATTATTTCCGGTATCAGTGCACAATTCACAGCCTCTTTCCATGTCATAGCGGTATCTGGCAATGTCAAGCATAACAATCATGTCACGTTCCCGGAAAGGCTTTACCATAAATCCGTAGGGCTGTGTTTCTTTCACTGCTTCCAGGGTAGACTGGTTGGTATTGGCTGAAATATAAAGAAAAGGCAGGTGCATTTCACGCAGTTCCCAGGCAAGATCAATTCCTGTAAGGTCACCTTTTAAGATGATATCAAGAAGTACCCAATCCGGCTTGTTGTCTGCAATCAGTTTCCTGGCCTGAACCACTGAAGATGCAATTCCAGTGACCTGATAGCCGGCCTTCATCAGCATCAGTTTGAGATCATTGGCTACAATAAATTCATCTTCTACAATTAATATTTTTTCTTTCATAATAATCAGCCTTTAATTTGAAGGAGTTATTTCTGTATTTTTTCTGAAGGTAATGGTGACTTTTAAGCCCCCTTTGTTTTCGAGGTGGAAGGTTCCGTCCAGCTGATCGGTAAGTCCGCGCATCAGATTCATTCCCAACGATTCTGTTTCCTCGATATTAAAATCTTCAGGAAGTCCTACTCCATTATCTGAAATCATCAGTTCACAAAGGTCTTCGCCTGTATTTTTGAATGAAACGAAAACTTCCCCTTTCCGGTCATCCGGAAATGCATATTTTACGGTATTATTGACTGCTTCATTGACGATCAGTCCCATAGGAACGGCTTGTGCAACATCAAGAAACACTTTATCAGTATCCACCGTAAAGTTGATTTTCCTGTCAGATGAATAACATTCTTTGATATAGGTAATCAGCTCATAAATATACCACGACATGTCAATCATTGAAAGATTATCAGACTGATAAAGTTTCTGATGGATCAGAGACATGGCATGCATTCTGTGCTGGCTGTTCTGGATGGCCATCAGGGCATCTTCATTATCCAGATAAGCAGACTGGGTATTCAGCAAGCTGATCACAATCTGCAGGTTATTTTTAACCCTGTGATGGATTTCCTTTAAGAGCCATTCTTTCTCGGAAAGTAATTTTTTCAGCTGTTCGTTCTGTTCATCAATCTGCTTACGTTTCAGTTCAAGGTTTTTATTGGCATTGCTTTTTAATCTTGAACGGTTATACAGCAAAGCAGCAAAAAGGATCAGCGCCAGAATGCTTCCGATAAAGACATATCTGATAAAGGTATCATTGGCAATTTTAATATCCTGCAGTTTTGCTTTCTGAGTCAGCAGCTGAATATTTTTGTCTTTCTGTTCTGTCTCAAACTGAATTTTAAGGCTGTTGATCTGTTTGCTTTTTTCACCGTTAAAAACAGAATCAGAAAGCTTTTTGTACAGCTGATAATGCTGAATAGCATCAAGGTATTTTCCCTGTATGGAATCTGCTTTGAACCACATTAAATGGTTTTCCGAGCGAAGCATATCATTTCCGTTATTTTTGGCTATTGAATCAAAAAGTCTGGCTTCACGGTACATTTTATCAAAATTCCGGGTCTGGTAATGATAGAAAACAAAGCTCCGGAGCAATGAGGCCTGCTGGTTATTTTTTTCTGCATTTTCACCATAATAGGCCACCAGTTTTTTGTAGTAGGCTTCCGCTTCGTTAAACTGCTTTAGAATAGTGTAGGTGCTGAAAAGGATATAGTTTTCCGACATTTCAAAATTCTGATCAACAATGGGATACTTTTCTCTGTACTCCTGAATCATGATAATGGCCTGCTTAAACTTTTTCTGCCTGATCAGCATCGTAGAAATATTATTGGCTACCGTTCTTATATAGCCGTTATCTTTGTTTTTCTTTGCCGTGGCCAGTGATTTTTCCCAATACTTCATGGCATCGTCATTCTTACGGAGATAATAATACACCATTCCGATATTGCTGTAAATAGAGCACATCTGCAAAGAATAATCATTCACACTTTCGGCTGTTTTTTCTGCCAGAAGACCATAGCGGAGTGCTTCCTCATAATCCGCCTTCTGAATTTCAACCTGGGAAATAAGGTTATAAACGCTCTGTAATTCTTTGAATTTCACAGACTGATAAACAGACAGGGATTGTTTAAGCAAGCTCAGAGCCTTATCAGCATTTTCCTTGATGTAGTAAAGCTCACCAAGATCTTTTAAAACGCCTGCCTGATTCAGTTTTGATCCTGAATTCTTAAACAGTTCCAATGCTTTTTCTTTCAGTTTGATTTTAGTATCAAAATATTCGGGGTTATTGTCATACATATATGATAATTCATTGTATGCTTCTCCGGCCTGCTCTTTAAAATGATTTTTTTCAAAATAAGAAAGCGCCTGTTTCATGTTGGAAAAAGCAATCGTTTTACGGCCTCTTTCTTTATATATTTTGGCATCCAGAAATATGATTTTTCCGGCAGACAACGGATCTCCGGATTTCATATTGAGTGCTTTTGCCTGTCGGTTCAGAATAGCGGCACTGTCGAGGTCGGCTTTCAACTCTCCTTTTTTAGTAATGTAATAGTTACTCAGGCGCAGCAATAAAGCGATTTTCTGAGCAGTATTGGTGGAAGAGGAAATCTGTTTTCTCAACAGTGCAGGATTTTCCTTGGTCTGTGCTTTTACACTGCATGAAAACATCAAAACCAACGAAAAAAATACTATCCTTAGTAGATTTTTAGATAAAAAATAAAGGCCGAAATTCATTTTTTAAAGGTAATCTATTATCCTGTAATCTGCCATAGTCCTGTGCTAGTTTTTACGGTGGTAAAAATAGCAGATAATCATTGCCAGTCCGGGTAAAATCAGTGTTACCAGCCCATATTGCTTTCCTGCATAAGCCCCTAAAAAACAACCAACCAGAAATCCAAGAATGGTAATCAGCTGTTTCTTCAGGCTTGTCCATGCTTCAGGGTGGTGAAAGCCGCTTGATAGGAGCGTTCCGAAATCCAGGGAAGCCTGGGTTACATTTCCTGTCATCATGGTCGTCGGGCCATGGGTTTCCTTTGCATACAGCTTCCCGAAAGCATTCTGAAGCCCCATTGCAAAAACGGTAATCATAGCCACAGTATACATCACGACTTCTGAAAATGTTCCATAGTAACTGAAAACGGCAACAATCATTCCGGCCGACAAAAGCAGTGCTCCTTCCCAGAATAGCAGCGTATAATGGTTGATGACTTTCCCGGCAATCCTCCCTCCTGCCATAACCGCAAGAATAAAGACCGGAAACGTAAGCAGCTTTACCCAGGCATGAATATCCGATCCTTTCACAAACTGATAAGCAAATACAATAAAGTTTCCCGTAACATGTGCCGAAAAAAGGGCGTCTGCCGATACAAAAGTCACGGTATCGCAATATCCGGCAATCATGGTTAACAATAAGGTGACAAAACCGATATTATGTTTTACTTCCATTTTTTTATTTTAAATGTGAACGGAGCATCCAGGCCATTTTCTCATGGGTTTCCAGTAATCCTGTGATATAATCGCTTGTCCCTGAATCACGGAATTCAACAGCAAAGTTTTCAATATTTTCACGAAGATGAATGATGATGCTTTCGTGGTCGGAAAGAAGTGCTCTGATGTAAGTCAGACTGTCGTTCGATTCCAGATGATGCTCAGACAAATGGGTTAATGCAAGATATTCCCTTAAAGTTGCCGGAGCATAATGTCCCAGCGTCCTGATTCTTTCAGCCAGATCATCGATGATGTCGTCCAGTTGTCCGTATTGTGCTTCAAAAAACAGGTGTTTATTGTAAAAATCCGGTCCTTCCACATTCCAATGGGCTTTTCTTGTTTTGGTGTACAATACAAATTCATCTGCTAAAGTGGTAACCAGTACTTCAGCAACTTTTACTAAATTTTCGTTTTTAATTCCGATTGAAGTTTTCATTTTATAATATATTTAATAAGTAATAATCAAGTGAATATCTTCCTGCTCCCAAGGCAAGAATCAGTAACAGGGACAGCGTATACATAAAAGGAACGTCCCGTACTTCCAGTGAATCTTTTCTGTGAACCACAAAATATCCGATAGCCGTTACCCCGATGGTTGGTAAAACGGCAAGCCTGGTTCCCAGTCCTGAAATAATCAGAAACGGAACCACCAGATCAGCAAATGAAGCGACTATGGAATTGAGTTGATCAGGCAATCCCAGAGGATTTGGAATGACTTCCCTTTGTCCGTTTTCCAGCCTGAATTTCTTTAAACCATGCACTCTGAACAATTGAATCGCAAAGAGTACCCGGAAAACCAGGAATGAAGCATCATTGAATGGTGAACCTAAATCTGATGAAAGGATCTGTTTTATAATTTCCATATGTATTGATCGTTAAAAAGCAAAGCACGAACAGCCTAAAGCTCCCCAGAATGTGTGGTAATTATTAACGGGCACATTGCTCATTCTTGCCTGGTTATGGTTATGATGATGAATATCGCAGCTTCCTGTACAGCTATGAATTTGTGAGGCTAAAGGAGCTTTTAAATCCTGCTTTACATTTTTCTCAATTTCTTTCTGAAAATGTCCGCCTGCAGGATAATATCCGTTGTAAAGATTCGTTGGAGACCAATCCGGAAGCACAGGGATAGATGGTGGTGCATAGGATGAGAATGTACCTTTTGCATAGACTATTTTCCCGTCTACAATGGTCATTTCCGCTTCAATATTTTTGATCTCTTCATCATCAACCGTGAAATAATCCTGATCAAGGACCGCCAGATCAGCAAACATTCCTACTCTGATATCGCCTTTTTTCTGCTGTTCCTGAGAAAACCATGCGCTGCCTTTTGTGTACAGTTCCAATGCGGTTGCCCTGTCCAGCTTTGTCTCGTGATACAGTTGAAGTCCGCCAACGGTTTTTCCTGCGGTCAGCCAATACATGGAAACCCATGGATTGTAACTGCTTACTCTTGTGGCATCCGAACCTCCGCCTACAGGAACTCCCATTTCCAGCATTTTTTTCACAGGTGGTGTACTTTCTGCGGCTTCGGAACCATAACGGTCTGCAAAATATTCTCCCTGGTAAGCCATTCTGCTCTGGATGGCGATTCCTCCGCCAAGCATTTTTACCCTTTCGATATTTTTTTCATCAATGGTTTCCGCATGATCAAAAATCCATGGCAGGCCGTTGAAGGGAATATCACGGTTTACTTTTTCAAAGACATTTAAAAACCGGGTGATGCTTTCATTATAGGTGGCGTGAAGTCTGAATGGCCAACGGTTTTCTACCAGTAAACGCACTACTTTTTCAAGATCTGCTTCCATATTTTCAGGCAGATCCGGTCTTGGCTGAAGAAAATCTTCAAAATCGGCTGCCGAAAATACCAGCATCTCTCCTGCCCCGTTGTGGCGGTACATATCATCGCCCTGATATAATTTTACCGTGTCGATCCAATCGCTGAAATCTTCAAATTCATGCTTGGGTTTCTGGGTAAAAAGATTATAGGCAATCCTTACGGTAAGCTGTTTTTTCTCATTCAGCTCGTTCACCACCTGATAATCGTCCGGAAAATTCTGGAATCCTCCGCCGGCATCAATAACGCTGGTAATTCCGAAGCGGTTCAGTTCTGTCATAAAATGCCTTGTGGAATTCAGCTGGTGCTCGTAGGAAAGCTTCGGACCTTTTGCTAATGTTGAATATAAGATCATGGCATTAGGTGTAGCAATAATCAGCCCTGTGGGTTCACCGTTAGCATCTCTTTCAATATGTCCGCCAGCCGGAGCCGGGGTGTCTTTGGTAAATCCTACCGCTTTCAATGCGGCTCTGTTCATTAAGGCCCTGTCGTATAAATGCAGGATAAAAACTGGTGTTTCCGGAGCAATGGCATTAATTTCCTCCAAAGTAGGCATCCTTCTTTCTGCAAACTGGAATTCTGACCATCCTCCCACAACACGTACCCATTGTGGAGAAGGCGTACGGTCTACCTGGTCTTTTAACATTCTGAGCGCATCGGCCAGTGAGGGAACGCCGTCCCATCTTAATTCCAGGTTGTAATTCAATCCGCCACGGATCAGATGGATATGAGAATCATTAATTCCCGGTACTACTCTTTTCTTTCTGAGATCAATAAGTTCTGTAGATTCATCTGCAAACTGGTCTGCCAGTCCGTCATTTCCAACCGCGATAATTTTCCCGTCTTTAATGGCCACTGCAGAAACTTCCGGAGTTTCTTTATTGAAAGTGTGTATTTTTCCGTTGTATACAATAAGATCTGCTTTCATCTGTAATTATTTGGTGTTCAACTTCGAAATAGCTTCCTGAATTCCTCCTCCGGCAACCGTGAAAAAAGACGGCCCGGCCAATAGAATCAGTTTTTTTAATTTCATTTTATCGGATAAATGCTGAGTATTTAAATAAGACTGGGCACGATAGGCGTCAAAGGCACCCAAGACCACATTTTCTGCCACCAGAGCTGTCGGAGAATCAATTCCTGCATCTTTGATATCGCTGGCAAATGATGCGGTATGTACCTGCAGTTTCAAAGCTTCCCGCATCGCAACACTTCCTACCTCTTTCATCAAATCAGCATCGAAAGAGTTTCTGTTCCCCAGGCCGATCAACAGCAGTTTCCCGGAGGCAAGGCTTCCTTTCGGAGGATTAATTAATAATGTTTCCAAAGCGTGTCCTTTGAACTGTCCTTTTTTACGGACTTCTGTAATAATTCCTTTGAGTGCCTCATCCAGATGAACCATGCCGTTCAGCTCTTTGGGAAGCGCCGGCGGATTAAAAATATCTCCTTCCGTATACTCGAAAACACAGGCAATCTGCAAATCTGCTTTGGCAGCAGAAGGTCCCTGCACCAGCCCTACAACAGAAATTCCGTCAACAGTTCCCCATGTTTTTGAGATTCCAATAGCTGTTTTTTCTGCAGCAGCCTGTGCTGAAACGAATTGAGTTCCCGTAGTTGCCAACACCAATACTGTAAAGATCGTTTTTGACCAATTGATGTATTTTGAAATTGAATTTTGCATAATAAATGATTTAGTAATGATTAAAATTTGAATCCCAGCCGGATATTCCAGAAAACACCGCTTTTGGCATCCTGAATGATATCTTCAATAAAAGGCCCTTTGTGGAAATACTGAAGTCCACTTACCAAAGAGAAATGTTTGTTGAAATTATAGGTAAAGCTGGTTAAATAAGCCGTTCCGATATACCTCTTATCTGAGCTGCTTCCGGGACGGTTCAATGCTCCGCTTGGCCGGTAAACGCCATCATTCAGGGAATATCGCCAGTTGAAGACAACATCCATCTGCATTTTGAGTCTGGAAGTCAGATCAAGGGTCATATACGGGTGAATATCAATTAAATTGACAGGACCCACCTGCGGGCTGAAGCCGAAATACCCACCTTTCGGATATAAAGGATTAAATGTATTGAGCTTTCCGTCGTTTTTTGAATGATCTCCTGATATATAATCATTTCTCAGATTGATGCTTGGGCTGAATCTAACATTTTCAAAGAGATATCCTACATCCACAGAACCCGTCCAGGCACTGATCTTTTCGTTTCCAAAGCGTCCGAACTGATGGGCCGCTTCCAGGTTATAGATAAATCCGCCGCCATATTTCCAGAGTCTTCCACCGACTGTGTGACGCTTTTCTCTTGCTGTTCCGGCTTCAAAAACAGATTCGTCTCTACGGATTCCGAGATAATAGAGATCCAGATTTCCGGCTTCAGGAATAATGATTTTGGAATAAAGCCCCCAAAGATTAAGCTGCTTTGAAATGGTATTATCAAAAAATCCGGTATTGACAGCGTCTGCCATCATTGCAAAAGCATCTACGGAAACATTTTTATAGGAATACATGATTTTAGCTCCTGTAAAAGACAACCTTGCGTTCGGCCCTTCCCTTACAGAAATTAATCTGCCGGAACCGTAGTCCAGCTCCTGTCTTCCCAGTCTCACTATCAGCTTCTGATCTTCCTTATTTACCAAACCTGCATCCAGAAAGAGATTCTGAATACTCAGCTGGTCTTCATCAATGCCTCTTGAACCGTTTTTTCTTCCATTTTGCAAAGCACTTCTGATCTGTGAGAATATTCTGAAGTTTTTCCCGAAATGCCAGTCTGCATGAAGATCATAGCGCTGCAGGAAAAAGTCGTTGTGTCCAATGTTAAGCCTTCCCCAATCTTCATTGTTGAAATCCACATATTCATACCTTGCCTCCCCACCCAATGAGAGATAGATATCTTTCTTTTCATTGAGAGGGAGATATTTAATTTTATCATAAAAGCTTTTGGTGGAATCTTTCAGATATTCATAATTTTCATCATACCGCAGAAGTTTAAAGCTCTGGGACGATAAAGTTTCAGAACATAAAAGAACTGTTATGAAAAAAGCTTTTAAAAACAGTATTGAAGGTGCAGATTTCAACATTGAAAATGGTATATGGATTTTAGTGATTCAGCATATGGTGAGCATAATGGATCCCTAATCCGTAAGAACTGCCGTATTTCTTCATAAGGTCAGTTACAGGACCATAGGTTTCCTGGCGTGCCCAGTCTCTCTGAAGTTCCAGGATATACTGAATGGAAGTCATGGGCTTTACTCCTGAATGGATCATTCTCTGTACCGCTCTTTCGTGCGCTTCATCACTTACGTCTCCGCAGGCATCGGTAATGACATACACGTCATAGCCTTCCTCAAGTGCAGATAAAGCCGGCCCTACGATACATACACCTGTCCAAAGCCCTGCGAAAACCAGTTTTTGCTTCTGGGTTCCTGTAATAGCTTTATATGCAGCTTCATCTTCCCATGTATTCATCGTTGTTCTGTCGATATATCCTGAGGTTGCCATAGGAAATGCTTCCTCAATTTCAGGGAAAACGGGACCTGAAAAACTTTGTTCAGCAACTGTGGTAACGATAGTCGGAACATTGAATATTTTAGAAGCTCCACACAGTACTGCAACGTTATTGCGCAGCTCATTCATGGAGATACTTTTGGTGGCAAATGCCATTTGTCCTTCAAAATCAATCAGTACCAGTGCATGATTTTCAGGGGAAAGAAGTTTTGATGATGGTTTCATAAAGTTTATTTTATTAAATAATTTGGGTTAAGTTAATGGGATGATAGTTTTCTGATGAGTTCTGTACTTACAGTATCGGCATAGATTCCGTAAGCGCTCGTCAGGATGCCTTTTACAGAATACTTGTCGGAAGCGATGCCGTAGACTACTTCTTCATCTCCCTGATCGGTATCTCCTTCAAAACGGAATGTATATCGTATTTTAAAGTCTTCCGGAGAGACATCAAGAAAATTATTGAGCCTGATGCAATCATTTTTAAGGTTAAAATCTTCTGTATATCCGTTTTGATTAAGCCACTGAACGGCCTCAGTCAACGTATCAAAAGCTGGCTGTATCGTATTCATTGGTAAAGAATGCTGATTATTCTGTGATAAAAGCTAAAATATCTTTGTTGATGGTTGAATGCTCTGTAGTCGGCATACCGTGAGGGAAACCAGGATAGGTAATCAGTTTTCCGTTCTTCAGTAATTTGGCTGATTTTATCGCTGAATTTTCAATCGGTACAATCTGGTCATCCTCACCGTGAAGAACCAATACCGGAATGTCAACAGCTTTTAAATCTTCAGTTAAATCTGTTTCTGAAAAGGCTTTGATCCCATCATAATGAGCAACAATTCCTCCCATCAATCCCTGTCTCCACCAGTTTCTCTGTACCCCATCTTTCACATCGGCACCTTCTCTGTTGTAGCCATAGAAAGGGAAAGTCAGATCATAATAAAACTGATTTCTGTTGTTCATCGTCTGTTCCCTGATATTGTCGAAAACTTCCATAGGAACGCCGTCAGGATTGTTCTCACTTTTCACCATTACCGGTGGAATGGCACTGATCAGAACCGCTTTCTTAGCTCTTCCATTCGAGTATTTATTTACATAACGGATCACTTCACCACCGCCTGTTGAATGCCCGATGTGTACAACATCTTTCAGATCTAAAAATTCAACCAGTTCTGCAGCATCAGAAGCGTATTGTTCAATTGTATGGTTGTAAATATTCTGGCTGGAACGCCCGTGGCCTCTTCTGTCGTGGGTAACTACTCTGTAGCCTTTCTGTAAAAAGAAAATCACCTGTGCATCCCAATCGTCAGACGATAAAGGCCATCCGTGGTGAAACATTAATACCGGGCCTTGCCCCTGATCTTTGTAAAAAATTTCTGTTCCGTCTTTTAATGTTAATGTGCTCATTGTTGTAATATTTTTTGAATTAAACTTATGAGCATAATGCCAAAAAACAACCCAAAACAATAAATCAATTGATTTTCAATACATTATTAAAAACAACCAGTAAATAATACTACGAAATATCGTAGTATTATGATTCACCTATTACTATTTATATAAAAAACATAGAAATGTAAGCATATAAAACATCCAAAAACATGCGGTACAAACCTAAAATTCATGCTTACATACGATTAAAAACAAAAAAAATCAGACTCAGGTCTGATTTTTAAATATATACTATTTGTAATACTTGAAAGTTATGATGAGCCGTTATTCTGCCTTTATTTGTGACAGATCAAGCCCCAGTTTTGTAAATTCTTCCTTTCCTTTCTCTGTAATATAATAATTACGGTCTGCGGGATTTTCTTTGGCAATCCAGCCTTTCTCAACGAATTGTTCTAAAAGAAGCTGTCCCAGTTTTCCGCCGATATGCTCATAGCATGTTTTGGCTGGCTTTCTGCCGGTTGATGTATTCATATTATTAGTTTATTAGTTTAATTGGTGTTATATCGATGTACTAATTCAAATGCAGATAATCCTTAATCGT
Source organism: Chryseobacterium sp. CS3K3.1 (assembly GCF_059515165.1). Taxonomy (NCBI): domain Bacteria; kingdom Pseudomonadati; phylum Bacteroidota; class Flavobacteriia; order Flavobacteriales; family Weeksellaceae; genus Chryseobacterium; species Chryseobacterium sp. CS3K3.1. The sequence goes on from NZ_JCAKRV010000023.1 coordinate 71,640, forward strand.
TTTCAGAACTCCGAAGCTGTCATTGGTGCATGCTTCAAAATTGGCTACCTGTTTTACATTGGGATGTGCATTTTGCATAGCGTAAGAATATTTGGCATTCTTAAGCATTTCTATATCGTTCATATAGTCTCCGAAAGCCATCGTATTTTCAGGTGAGATTCCCAACGATTTCTGAAGGATTTTCAGAGCATTTCCTTTATTGATGTCCTTATTCATAACATCCAGCCAATGCGCTCCTGAAACCACTATTTCCAGTCCGAATTCCTCAAACCTTTTAAGGGCAGGATAAAGATATTTTTCCGAGCCATCCGGATGGTATACTGCTATTTTGAAGGCGGTATCATCAATTCTTTCTGTAAGATCATCCTTTTTCATATTTTCGGTGTAATATTTTGAGAAAAAATCCACAAACTGCTGATCATCAGTTTCGTAATATGCCATCTTTTTGGCTGATAATACGGCTTTGGCACCCGGTATTTCACGGACCGCTTTAATAATTTCAACGATATATTTGTATTCCAGTGTATCGGCAAAAAGTTCCTGATCTTTATAGATGACATAGCCTCCGTTTTCAGCAATAAAACCGATCTCACTTTCTATTTCTCCGAAATAATGGGTAATTCCCGGCATCTGTCTTCCGCTTGCCGGCACAAATACAATATTTCTTTTTTTCAGTTCTTTATAAACTTCTGAAAACTCGGGGCTCATTTCATGGCTGGAGTTGAGAAACGTTCCATCCATGTCCGTCACAATTAATTTAATCTCTTCCATAATTTTATTGGGAAAAACGATATTCTGTATATTGCAGAATCATAATTCGCTTATTCTTTTCAAAGATATTGATTTTATTATTTTTTCTTATAATGAATGGTGGGAAGGTTTCTTAATATTGCGGCACTCTGTTCCGGGGTGATGTCCCGCTGAGGCTCTGCCAGCATTTCGTATCCTACCATAAATTTTTTAACTTCCGCACTTCTGAGCAGCGGCGGATAAAAGTGCATATGAAAATGCCATTCCGGATGTTCTTTACCATCTGTCGGAGATTGGTGAATTCCCGCAGAATAAGGAAATGACGTTTCAAAAAGGTTGTCATATATTGTGGTCAGATCCTTGAGGACAGCAGCAAAAGATTTTTTTTCCGCTTCAGAAAATTCCGCAATATTTTCTCTTTTCTGTTTGCTGATAATCATTGTTTCGTAAGGCCACGACGCCCAAAACGGAACCAATGCGGCAAAGTGTTCATTTTCTGTGACGATGCGCTCATCAGCCGTGATTTCCTGTTCCAGATAGTCTTCCAGTAATGTTCTTTTATTCTTTTCAAAATACGATTTCAGCTGATCCTGGGTTTTCTGAACCATTGCCGGAATGGACGACTGCGCCCATATCTGACCGTGCGGATGAGGGTTGCTGCAACCCATGATGCTTCCTTTATTTTCAAAAATCTGAACATAATTGATATGGTCGAGAGCGGCCAGCTCATTGAATTGTTCCTGCCATACATCCACTACATTTTTGATGTGTTCCACAGACATTTCCGGTAAGGTAAGGCTGTGATTTTCAGAAAAACAAACGACCCTGTTGATGCCGCGTTCCGGAAGAAGGGTAAAAAATCCGGATTGTTTTCCGGAAAAATCAACTTCTTCATTCAGTAATGCTCCAAAATCATTGTTAAAGACATAGGTTCCTTTATACACAGGGTTACGGTCTCCGTTAGCACGTATATTTCCTGAACAGAGATAGCAGTCCGGGTCATATTCAGGACGGTTTTCTTCTGTTGTTTCTTCTCTCTGCCCCTGCCATGGCCTGTTTGCCCGCTGTGGGGAAACCAGTATCCATTCGTCCAGAAGAGGATTGTATCTTCTGTGAGGATGTTTTTTAGGGTCAAATAATGTATTCATTGGTGTATTCTTTTATACCGTCTGAAATTTTAACCTGATAAACTTTCATTTGGATATTAAAACTTTCCAGATATTTTTTACTGATATTTTTAATCACTTCTTCAGCTTTATCTTCCTGAATCAGGTTGATGCTGCAGCCACCAAAGCCTCCTCCCATCATTCTTGCTCCCAGCACACCTTCCTGCTGCAATGTGTTTTCAACCAAAAAATCAAGTTCATCGCAGCTGACCTCAAATTCAGTGGACAGCCCGGTGTGGGTTTCCGTAAGAAGTCTTCCCAGGTATTTAATATTCCCTTCTGAAATAGCTTTTGCTGCCATTTCCACTCTTTTGATTTCTTTCAGAATATAGAGGCATCTCTTATATGAAATACTTCCCATTTCTTCTCTTACATGATCAAGCATTGCCAACGTAAAATCCCTAAATTTTTCGATTTCCGGAAAATTTTTCCATAAAACTTTTTTACCATGCTCAACATCTTTGCGTCTTTCATTATAGCCGGATGTCAAATGAGTATGCTTCACGCAGCTGTCGAAAAGCAAAAGGCTGTATCCCTTGAGGTCAGCATCAAAATATTGATGTTCCAGGGAATGACAGTCGAGCATAATCACTTGATTTTCCTTACCGAAAACGGAAGCAAACTGATCCATAATTCCGCACTGAACTCCTGCAAAAGTATGTTCGGATTTTTGCCCGATCACCGCGATTTCTTTTTTTGACAGCCGCAGATCAAAAAGTTCATTAAGGATATAGGCAAAACCGCATTCAAGAGCTGCCGAAGAGGAAAGCCCGGATCCCATCGGGATGGTGCTACTGAAAACAATTTCCATTCCGCAAAATTGATTTTCGGGTTTCTGCAGCTGGCTGATAACGCCCAGAATATAGTTTGCCCACATTTGCCGTACCGGTTTTATCTCCGCTGTGACATCAAATGTATATTCTTCTCCGAGATCCTTGGCTATGATGGTACAAAGGTTTGTCTGAGGGAGTTTACGGACAGCAAAACAGATGTATTTATCTATGGCAGCAGGAAGTACAAATCCATCGCTATAGTCTACATGCTCGCCGATAATATTAATTCTGCCGGGAGAAAGGAAAATATGTTCAGGCTCTTCTCTGAATTCGGCTCTAAACTTTTCTAGGGTTGGGTTGATTAACTGTTCACGCATATCAATCTTATCTGATCAAACAGATCCTGGGGATCTCAAGTATAAAACTACTGAATTTATAACAGAGAAATTTATACTTCTTAAAAACATTATTTATAAGTGTTAAATATACACTTATATTTTAATACATCATAATGCTTTACAGAAATTTTAGATCAGCTTATCAACTACTCCATGAAATAATTAAATTCTTTACGGTATTGTGAGGGGCTTTTTTGGATATATTCTTTAAAAGTCCTGTTAAAATAGCTGAAGTTATTAAACCCTGATTCAAAGCAGACTTCCGTAATGCTCAAAGGCTGTTCTGCCAGAAGTTTGAGGGCATGGGTAATTCTGTATTCGTTAACAAACTGTGTAAAGGTTTTATTGGTAATTTTTTTAAAATACCGGCAAAAAGACGGTACTTTCATATTGGCAAGATCAGCCACTTCTTCAAGGGTAATGGCTTCTTTGAAATGATCTTTAACATAATTGAATATAAGATTGATTCTTTCATTGTCTTCAACCTGTGTCTGAAGGTAATATTTTCCTGCATTTAAAATCCTGTAATCCTGAGTCACAGACAGTTCATCCAATATTTTCAGAAATCTGCACAGCTTGTCGAGGGAGGAAGCATCATGCATCTCCGTAATCTCTTTCCCGATTGTTTTCTTCACTTCTTCCCCGAATACGATTCCTGCTTTTGACTTTTCCAGCAGTGCAGAAATCCTTTGCATCTCCGGAATATTCCAGATCGGTTCTCCTAAAAAATCAGGCTTAAACTGGATCACCATTTCATACTCATTATGTGTACTTTCATTGGTCAGTCCACAATGCGGAAGATTGCTTCCTATCAATACAAGATCTCCTTCTGAAAAATAAGTGATACTGCTTCCGATCTGTCTTTTCCCGGAACCTTTGCATACAAAAATCAGCTCAATCTCAGGATGATAATGCCAGACATGTGATTTTATATTCTCATTAGTCAGAAATTTAAGGCTGGTAAAACTGCTTCCTATAGTAGGTCTTACCGCCTCAAAAGAAGGATTTACATGTTTCATAGGCCAAATACAAATAATTTCATATGCAAAATTAACAAATAATACACTAATATCATTAAACAAGGTTAATATAGTACATCAATATGAAAATTTAATTATAGCCTGAGAACTATTGCTGCCATAGCTTTGCAGTATTAATCCTAAAAGCCTTAACCCATGAGCACATTATTAAAAGCCGTATTTTTTGCAGGAGCCTTATTGTTTTCAGCAAATGTAATGAGTAAGGACAGAGATTTTTCCCTTTCCTTTGGAAACGTACAAGACAAAACCTTGAATTTTGAGCTTTCAAATGCTAAGAGTGTTTCTGTTTTTGTCTATAACACTGCACATGACGAACTATTTTCCGAAAATCTTGCAGATGGAGATCATGTGATGAAGACTTATGATTTCCAGAGCTTTACGCCCGGAACGTATTATCTGGTAGCAGAATCAGAAGCGAAGATCGAAAAATACAAGATTAAAATCAATGCTGATAATGTAATGGAGGTGGAAAAAACACCTGTAAGCGCTGTGCATAAGCCTGAATATACGATTTCCGGTCATATGGCCAAACTTCACATGTCTGATGTAAAAGGACCTGTAAGCATTTCAGTGTATGACCTTTCCAATACAACATATTATACTTCGAATAAAAAATATGCTGACGGCAAGGTGGATATCACTTTTGATCTTGATCCTAAAACAGCAGATCAGTATATCATCCAGGTTGAAGAAAACGGAAATGTTTTTAATAAGATAATTTCTCTCCGATAAAACGGAATATATACAGATAGATTGACCTATCGATCATTCCAATTATTTTGGATTAAAATTTTACTTACAGTTTATTGTTTTGAGGCAGCTCCATTTCCTAACAGAAAAAGAGCTGCCTCATTTTTTAATTGTGATGGCCCATGTTCAGTTTAATCTTCTTCAGATCTTCCAGTTCGTGAACAGGACGTTCGATATCATACGGTATCGGCTTTTTGGAAAAAGTCTGGAAATACAGCAGGCAGGCATCTTTCCACCATACCGCATCTTTAGATTGAATTCTGAGTTTTGACTGAACATCGGCAAATCTCTGTTCATCAATATAAGGTTCCATTCTATCCCAGGTTTTCTGATAATCCCTTACTTTTTTTACTCCTGAATCATACGTATAGCACAGCTCATCCCATAGGGTTTTTCCATCTTTCATTGTATAATCCCACGGAACATGATGAAACCAAAGAATAAGATTCTCCGGGCAGGTTGAGATATTTCCATACCTTTCATTCAGTGGCGGAAAATACTGTGAAACAGCATTACTTCCTGTTTTTGTCCTGTCAAAACCTACTCCTTTAGCATCAGCCTGATGGTAATAGACAGGTGACCAGTCCGGTCTTCCGCCCTTATAATCTCCCCACGGTTCAGGGCCGTAGTGATGACCTCCTGCAAAGATATGATGAAGTCCTAAAGGCATCATATAATCCACAGCGGTTTCTCTGGAAGAAAGCATGATCTCTTTTACCGGATTCAGGAAGTTCTGATCGTCTGTGAAGGTCATTTTTATCCATTCTTCGGCAATCTGCTCTGAGCTCAGCTCGTGATTCCATGCTAATCTCCCGAATGCATACCAGTTGGCCTGTGCAAAATGATGTCCCGTCCAGTTCGTATCTTCCCCGATATTGGCAACGGCAGAGATGGCTGTCATTTTTGCAGGTCTTAAGGTGCCGTCTGTAATTTTTGCAATCGTGGATCCCTGTCCGTCAGAATAGGTGTCGCTATCCAGTGTCTCCTTGAATAATGGAGCCAGAAAAACAAGATGATTTGAAAAGCCCAGATATTCCTGGGTGATCTGAAACTCTACCATTTCGGAAGTTTTTCTTAAAGCTCCGAAAAGTGGATTAAACGCTTCACGCGGCTGGAAATCAACAGGTCCGTTTTTGATCTGAATAATCACGTTATCCCTGAATTTACCGTCCAGAGGAACAAATTCAAGATAAGCCTGTTTGGCTCTGTCGTCTTTGCTCGGACTGTAGACAAATGCTCTCCACATCACGATCCCGTTGTAAGGTTTCAGGGCATCGGCCATCATATTGGCTCCGTCTGCATGGGTTCTTCCGTAATCCTGAGGACCTGGCTGCCCTTCGGAATTGGCTTTCACCAAAAATCCACCAAAATCAGGGATTAACTTGTAAATTTCAGCCGCTTTATTTTTCCACCATTTTTGTACGTCTTTATTCAACGGATCTGAATTTTGTAATCCGCCCAGCACTTTAGGTGAAGAAAAATTCACGGAAAGATATACCTTGATGCCATAAGGTCTGAAAATATCAGCCAGAACTCTTACTTTTTTAAGATAATCTTCCCTAAGCATATTGGGCGATGCATTCACATTGTTCAAAACAACGGAATTGATTCCTACAGAAGCATTGGCTCTTGCATATTCTTCATAGCGCGGCGAAATCTTACCTGGCAGATCTTCCCATTTCCAGAGTGATCTTCCGGCGTATCCTCTTTCAATGCTTCCGTCCAGATTATCCCAATGATCCAGAATCCTTACATCATATGAGGGTTTTTCTATCGTATTTAAATGAGACAGATCGGCTTTTGTCTGTTGCAAGCGTAAAATATGATAAACTCCATACAACAGTCCTATTTCTTTCCCTGCAGAAATAACAATTTTTTCAGGCGTGGAAACAATCCTGTAACCGTCTTTCAGGTTTTTCTCTTTGTTTTCGGTACGAAGTTCCACCGCCTGCCCCTGCCAGTGGCTGCTTAGCTCTTTTCTGGCAATGTTCAGCGTGGGACTGTTCCCTTTGGAAATAATTTTATCTGCCGATATTCCGTTTTTTGCAGGAAACCGAAGCCAGAGCTGACTTCCGTCCTCCGCGAAAACCAGCAAAGGAAATATCAGAAAAAATAGAATGTTGAGTCTCAGATATCGCATTGAAAAATTTTAAATTATTAAAGATGACTATGACTGGTCTTCCAGACCTTCAATCGTCTTGATTTTCCCTTCCTGATCGTATTCCAGTTCAATCACTTTCATGCTTCTCAGCCAGGTTTTACCGCCACTCGGAACAGAATCATGGAAAAACAGATACCACTTTCCTTTAAACTCCACGATGCTGTGATGGGTAGTCCATCCTACCACCGGAGTAAGAATTTCTCCCTGAAAAGTAAACGGTCCGTAAGGATTATCTCCGGTTGCATAGCAAATCAGGTGGGTGTCTCCTGTAGAATATGAAAAATAGTACTTACCATTGTACTGATGCATCCATGATGCTTCAAAAAAGCGGTGTTTATCACCATGAAGCAGCGGTTTTCCATTTTCATCAATGATGACAACGTCTTTAGGAGCTTCCGCAAATTCAAGCATATCATCGCTCAGCAGAGCCACTTTTGAATGGATTGCGGGTTCATCATTTTCAGGAATTACAGCAGATTCAAGTGCCTTATTATCTCTGTAACGCTGTAATTGTCCGCCCCAGATCCCTCCGAAATACATATAATATTTTCCTTTATCTTCAAAAATGCAGGGATCGATGCTGTAGCTTCCCATCATCGGATGTTTTTCAGGAATGAAAGGTCCGTAAGGTTTGTCACTCACAGCAACCCCGATTCTGAAGATATCATTTTGGTCTTTCAGGGGAAAGTACATATAATACTTCCCGTCTTTGAAAGCAACATCGCAATCCCAAAGCTGTCTTCCCGCCCATGGAATATCTTTTACCGAAAGCACTACACCATGATCTTTAATTTCTCCGCTGTCCACATCATCCATTGAGAAAACATGGTAATCATTCATATCAAAATGGTCTCCGTTATCGTTTTCTTCAATTCCGCTTTCGCGGTCGTGGGAAGGGTAGATATAGATTTTATCTTCAAAAACATGAACGGAAGGATCTGCCATATAATCTTCCGGGAATAAATATTTTGATTTTTTCATTAAGTAAAAATTCTATTGATTTTAATTTTTCTCTGCCAGTTTTATTATTTTTTGTACCACAGGTTTCTCCTGGTCTTTCCTGTCAAACAGCAACGGGTAATCTGTTCTTCCTTTCACCGGAAAATCGTTTTTCCAGGACTGCTTATCGGTAACACCCCATAAGGTAACTCTTCTTATTTTATCTTTATGTTGTAAGAACAAACCAAAGAAATCAAGGTAACGTTTTTCCCATTTCATTTCTACCTCTTTGGGAAGTCCTTTGGTGTAAGGATTCATTTCTTTCTGATAGGCAACCGTATCCGAAACATTGGCAGAGCTTCCCCACGGAGAAGGCAGTGCACTAATTTCCAACTCCGTAATATTGACTTTAACTCCGGCATTGGAATAGGCCAGAATTGCTTCTCCATATTCATCGATAGAAGGGTTATCCATTCCGACATGGGCCTGCATTCCTACTCCATCAATACGGATTCCTCCTGATTTAAGTTTTTCAACCATTGCAATGACTGTTTTTACCTTTTCAGGATACCATTCATTATAATCGTTGTAATATAATTCTGCATTGGGATCAGCCTCCTGTGCATACTGAAATGCCAAAGGAATAAAGTCTTCACCCAGGATTTCGTAAAATTTACTCTTTCTATAGGTTCCGTCTTCAAGAATGGCCTCATTGACCACATCCCATCCTTTTACTTTTCCTTTGTAACGGGAAACTACGGTTGTAATGTGGTTTTTCATGCGCTGTTTCAATACTTCAGGAGAAACATCTTTTCCATTTTTATCTGTAAAAAACCATTTTGGAAGCTGGGAATGCCAGATTAATGTATGCCCGATGATGAACATCTTATTTTTCAGTCCGAAATCAACAAATTTATCGGCATCATCAAAGAAGAACTTTCCTTCCTGAGGCTGCAGGAACATCGATTTCATACAGTTTTCAGCAACAACGGAGCTGAATTGTTTTTTGATAATCGCTGCAGCTTTCTGATCTGTGCCGTCAATCTGGGGAAGGCTCATGGCAGTTCCGATATAGAATTTATCCTGAAATGCTTTTTTTAAAGTACCGTCAGACTTCTGTGCCGACAGCCCGGAAGCGGTAAGAGCCGCCAAACCAATTAAAATACGTTTCATAGTAATTGTTTTATTTTCTTCTTTCAGCCAGATCTTTTTCAATCTGAACTTCCATTTTTTTGTTGATTTTGTAAAATAAAAGCAGTCCGCAGGCAATGAAAAACGGAATGGACGGGAAGATACTCACAAGCATTTTCGCTCCTGCTGCCACTGTTTCAGGCTGAATCACCTGTTCACTCCCATGTACGGAGATGTATCCGTATTTTCCAATGATCAAAGCTACCAGAGAGCTTCCGATGCTTAGCCCCACTTTCAATCCTACCATCATGGCAGAGAAAATAATAGCCGTTGCCCTGCGGTTGTTCTTCCATTCCGAATAATCGGCCACATCAGCAATCATTGCCCACAAAAGCGGTGTGCTGATTCCATAAAAGAATCCGTGTAAAATCTGCGACAGGAACATAATTCCCACTGCTTTCGGAGGATAAAATATAAAGAACAGAATGAAAAGTGTAGAGATAAATAATGACGCTATGAAAGTATCTCTTTTTCCAAATCTGTCTGCCAGTTTTTTAGAGAAGGTAATGCCGACGATCATCATCACAATTCCTCCTGCATTAAATAATCCGAACCCAGCAGACTTGGGATCTTCTCCAAAGAAATTCATCCCTGCAGAATTAAAAAATGCTGTAATGGGTGAGATAAAACTTTTGAGAGCATTTTCATCCACATAGTTATTGAAATAGTATACATACGATCCTCCTTTCATTGCAAGCGTGATGAATATAAATGCAGTCACGGTCAGCATAATAATCCATGGCCTGTTCTGGAACAAATCTTTTAAATCCTCTTTCAGGCTCGATTTCTGCTCCGGTTTGGGAATGATTCTTTCTTTGGTGGTAAAAAAGGTAATCAAAAGCATGATGGATCCGATCACAGCCAGCCATGTCATAACGGTCTCAATTCCCTGTGCCTTGTCTCCATGTCCTACATATAAAATGATAGGGAGCATAAATACCTGTACAAAGAATTGTGCAAACATTACTGCTACAAAACGGTATGAAGAAATACTGTTCCTTTCTCCCATATCTCCCGTGATAACGCCACTCAGAGCAGCATAAGGCAGGTTATTGGAAGCGTATAATAACAATAATAATGAATAAGTAACTGCAGCATAAATCATTTTACCCTGATAGGAAAAGTGAGGCGTACTGAAGGCTAACAGAGCTGCAATACCAAGCGGTACAGCCGTAAATAAAATCCATGGACGGAATTTCCCCCATCGTGAGCTTGTACGGTCTGCCAGTGCTCCGATAAGCGGGTTAAAGCCAAACCCGGCAATTAAACCTACCGTAAGGGTGATAACAGAAGCATCTTCTGCTTTGAGTCCGTAAATATCTGTATAAAAATAGGTCAGGTAGGTGACTAAGGTCTGAAAAACAAGGTTGGCTGCCAGATCTCCGAGGCTATACCCTACTTTTTCTATTACCGATATTTTTTGTGGCTGATGATCCATTGATTGTAATAAGGTTTTCTATGTTAAATTAATTTTTTTCTGTTGTAAAAGGTGAAGCCGGAAGTCCGCTTTTATTTTTAAGATTGCCGTCCGGGTTGTCTGCCCAGTCGTAGCGTACATTGACAGGGTTGGTGACCTGATCATTCCATACCCTAACTTTATTTCCTTTTGCTTCTGCTTTTGCCCATTGGTAACGGCCATCTTTCTGCTGTATGGCAAAACCATTCAGTTCTCCCTGTATCAGATCGTCTGTACCGGGTTTAAAGGATAGAATAATGGTTTTTCCTTCTGTTTTCATCAACTGATAAACGGGTCCGTCAGCTATGATTTTTTTGCCTTCCCCGACTTTCAGAGCCTGCAAAGCCAACCTGTCACCCACTGTTTTTTTATTGAGCGGATGAATATCATTCCATTCTCCCACATCAATCGTTACCGCAAGTCCTGAATAAGGAACATTAAGAGAAACCTGTCTCTGTTGTTCTCTCAGCTCGGCCCAGTTGCTTTCAATTGGTTCATCTTTTTTCTCCATGAAATTGGCCAGCTGCACAATGAAGAACGGCAGATCATTCTTATTCCATTTTGAACGCCAGTCGGAGATCATTGTTGACAGCAAATCTCCGTATTCTTTTGGTTTTCCTGTATTGCTTTCACCCTGGTACCAGATAAATCCTTTGATTTTATAATTGATCAGCGGATTAATCATCGCATTGTAAAGCCCTACCGGTTTCCAGCGGATAAATGTCTGTCCGGGAGCCATTTTTTCCATTTTTGCTCCTATTTTATATTTCCACTCGCCTTTAAGGTCAGTTTTTTGAACGTCGATTTCCAGATAATACGGTTTATCAGCAATAAACTGTCCTTTTCCGCTGCCATTGATGACTCTTACGGTAATGATATTCTTTCCTTCTTTTAAAACACCTTTCGGAATGTCATACCATCTCGGTGGATATTCATAGGTTACATTGCCTACTTTGATTCCATTGATGTAAGTAATATCGGCATCTTTTATCCTGCCCAGATTGAGAAATGCTGTTTTCTGATCCACTCCTTTTGGCAGAATAATTTCTTTGCGGAACCATACAGAACCGTCAAACGGAGCTTCCTGGTCTTCCCATGATCCCGGAACCATCATGGTTTTCCACCCGGAATCATTCCCGTTATCTTTTTCCCAGTGCTGGTTGAAACCAATATCACTCTGATCCAGCTCTGCATACCATGCTTTGCTTAATGATCTTTCCTGGGATTCTGTAGATTGTATCAGGTCATCGTTTTTCCATTTTTCTGCTTCAGCCAGGTATTCCGGGTATTTTTTCAGTGATTTTTCATCCATCCAGGCCTGAACCGGAGAGCCTCCCAAGCTGGTATGAATAATTCCTACCGGGACTTTATTTTTTTCATTCAGTTCTTTGGCAAAGAAATAGGCAACTCCTGAAAAATCAAGAATAGTCTGAGGATTGGTACTTTCCCACTTCCCTCCGTCAAGGTCATTTTGCGGAGCCTTAAAATTATATTTCTGCGGAACTGTAAAGAATCTTATATTCTGATTATTGGCGTTTTTAATTTCATTTTCATATAAAGGTGTCAGCCTGCGCATCGGAAGTTCCATATTGGATTGTCCTGAGGCTACCCACACATCACCAATAAGAATATCTTTAAGGGTGATCTCATTAATCATCATAGTATATGGGCCTCCGGCATTAAGCTTTGGAAGCATAAGAGACCAGTTTCCCCTTTGGTCTGCGGTGGCGTTATAGGTTTTATTGATAAACTTAATTGTAATTTTTTCTCCTGCATCTGCATATCCCCAGATTTTAAGATCCTGATTTCTCTGAAGGATCATTCCGTCTGAAACCAATGCGGGAAGCCTTACCTTTGCATGAAAACTGCAAATAGCTGCAAGAAAAAATAATAAATATAGAGTTCTGTTCTTCATGGAAAAAATCTGTTTTTAATGTTGGTTCAGCTTTATTTCTTTTCGTAATTTTTTGTCAGTAAACGGACTTCAATGACTTTAGCGGTCATGAGTTTTTCGTCTGCCAGAAATTTTACACTAAGATTTTCTTTATTCTTTTCTGAATCCGGAATCGGAATGACCAGATATTGAGGTAAGGCTCCGGACTTTCCTTCCAGATTTTGGGTAATGACTTTTTTACCGTTGATCTCAATATTCAGCGTACGGCTGGTATTCGCATCAAAGTACAGCAGGTAAAGGTATGAAGCATTTTTTCCGTTATTTTTCATCTGATAACTGAACCAGCCTTTGGCATCACGGAAATGGCGGTCTTCCATATATCCTGTACCAGAGTCTTTGCTTTCTATAAAGTGATCTGATTCCGGCTGCTGTTCTCCCAGCTGGATCTTATCTGTGGTGATCATATCCAGCTTGCTGGTTTCTGCTTCTTCTTTTGCCCTTTGCTTCACAATATTTTCTATCCCGTTTTTGTCAGCCTGAGGCCAGTACAAAATATATCTTTCTGCCTGAATACTGTAAAACGGTACAAGATCTAAACCTTTCCCGAATTTTTCAGACGGATAAAGACCTGTAACGGTAAAGTTGAGCGGTTTATTGTTCGAAGGCGCAACATGACTGACAACTTCTGAAGAATTTCCGAGGATAACGGGAATTTCGTTTAAAGGGATCTGCGGACCATGAGCAATATGGCCTCCTCTGCTATCGTCCGCAAGAAGTCCCTGTTGATTTTCGGTACCGTATGTTGCGGCAAGCACCACAGGACCGTATTTAAATGCATAATAACTGGAGCGGTCAGGCAGCTGTTCTGCGGAAAGATGCATCGGCAGGGTCATTTTCACAACATCACCTTTTCTCCATTTTTTAGTCAGTGTAAAATAGCCGTCGGAACCACGCTGTGCTTTTTCCTGTTTTCCGTTGATCAGAATTTTTACTTCCGAAGGTGTGGTCCATTCCGGGCATCTCAGTTTTAAATCAAATTCTGATTTTCCCGCGGCATCAAAGATCAATGTTGTTTCAGGAACTTCCGGGAAGTTGTTCACCTGACGGAGCACTACTTTTTGCTGTTTCCATGTCAATGTGGAAGGGATAAACAGGTTTACAAATAAATCCTTATCCGACCGGGCATAAATCATTTCCCCATATTTGGCATGGTTTTCCATTCCGGATCCTACACAGCACCAGAAGCTGGTCTGAGGCTGCGAATACACACGGTAATGTCCGGGACGCATTGGCGTAAAGTAAACAAAGCCTCCCTGATCATGATTTTCTGTGGAAAGAATATGATTGTATAATGCTTTTTCGTAATAATCTATATAATACGATTCGGGCTGCGTTGCATAAAGCTCTTTGGTAAGCTTCAGCATATTATAGGTATTGCAGGTTTCCGGACCTTCAATACTTTTTATCATACTGCTGAAATCATTGACAGGGTTAAAATGCTCACTGACACTGTTACCGCCAATAACTGAAGATCTTTTCTCTGTAACGTTATGCCAGAAAAAATCAGCGGCATTACTCCAGGACGTATTGTTTTCAAGATCGGCAATACGCTTGTAGCCGATTACTTTTGGAATCTGTGTATTGGCATGCAGTCCTGTAAGTTTATCTTCTCCTGATAAAAGCGGTGTAAGAATAGCCTGATGGGAAAAACGGTGAGCCAGTTTGAGATATTTCCGGTCATGAGTGATATCGTAAACATCTGCAAAAACTTCGTTGAGTCCTCCATGTTCACTGCGCAGCATATCCTGTATCTGCTCATCAGAAAGATCTGAAACTTCATTTGCCATCCAATCTGTAAGCTTTATAAGCATTGCCTTTGCTTTTTCATTTTTGGCATACCAATACGCATCGCGCAGCCCTGAGTATAGTTTGTGAATATTATATAAAGGTACCCAGCGGTCGTTCAAACCGAAGCCTGAAGCGCGAATATTTCCCTGTTTTATTTCTTTCCAGATTTTTTTCCCGTTGGGAATCCCTGAAATGTATCCGTCCGGAGAGGCTTTCTGGCAGCGTTCCAACTCACTGATCATATAATCAATTCTCTGTTGTATTGCCTTATCTCCTGTAGAGGCGTACATCAGGGATAATGCGGAAATATAATGTCCTCCTATGTGCCCATCCAGTCCGGTATTTTCCCAATTAGGATAATTATCTGCCCTGGGTTTCAACCCGGCTTCTTTAAGATAAGGAGCCAGCAGCCTGTCAGGTTCCATTGCCATGAGATATTGACGGTCTGCCATCATAGCTTTATTGAAAACACTCTCTGATAACTTTACAGTTTCCAAAGGGAAATAATGAATTTTCTTATTCATCTGCGCTGAGGCGAATGAAGCAAAACACAATAAAATAACCGAAAGTTTTGGGGTCATGGATAAATGTTAATTCAACATTTCTAAAATAACAGAAAGAATCTATATACGAAACATTTCCTGAGTCTGTTTGACTTATTTTTTCATTTAAAACTTTCAATAAAGCCCTGAAAACAACAAAAAACATACTACCTTATCATAAAAAATAAGATAATTAATTTACAGTAAAACAAAACCTTAAAACCATATGATTCCCTATGAAAATGAATCCAGGATATGTTTTGGCAAAAATTTCAAAGATATAGCAAATACCTTATCGTATTTTTAACGTTAAGTCCCTTTTCTTGACTATTATTAACATTCTTTTTAATTTTAACACAATTTTAACATTCAATTCATGTATGATTAACCTGATTTCAGTGATATTTTCCGGTTTTGATACCCGTTTTACCTCCCAAAATATCCGTTAGGAATAATTTTAATGAAATAAATCATTCAGATTAAAAAGTGTATGAATCACATTTATATAATATCATATTCATAAAAGCTTTACCTTTGTAGTAAAATATAAAAGATGACTGAGGATTACTCCCAATATCCCAAACACCTTGTTGCTGTTGACTGTATCATTTTCGGTTTTGACGGCGAAAATCTTAAAATCCTTTTGGTAAAAAGAAATTTTGAACCTCAAATGGGCGAATGGTCATTGATGGGTGGCTTCGTTGGCAATGAGGAAACTTCTGATGAGGCGGCTAACAGAGTTCTGTGTACATTGACCGGTCTTGAAAATATATATCTTGAACAGCTGAAATGTTATACAGAAATTAACCGTGAGCCGACAGCCAGAATCATGTCTATCTCCTATTATGCACTGATCAATATTGAGAAAGATATCCAGATCAATGAGCAGTACAGTGCAAAATGGGTGGAACTTCAGAAAGCTCCTGACCTTATTTTCGATCATAACGAAATGGTAAAGGATGCTGTAGCCAGGCTGAGGAGAAGAGCTTCCACAGGACCTATAGGATTTGAGCTTCTTCCTGAAAAGTTCACAATGAAAGATCTTCAGAATCTTTATGAAGCTATTTTTGATGAAAAATTTGACAAGCGGAATTTTACCAGCAAGATCAACAGTATGGATATCCTTGTGAATACGAATAAAAAGGATATGACGTCATCCAGAAAAGGGTCTTTTCTTTATCGGTTTGATGAAAAAAAATACAATAAAAAAATCTCACGGGGATTTATGTTTAAAATCTGACAGGCCAACCTGTTTAATTTTGGAAAAAGTATTCCAGAAAATTAATATTTTGGAATGATAAAAAATTCAGCATACTCTTATTAAAATCTCACTTTTGTGAGATTTTTTTTTGCTCCTGGCGGAAATTTCCAGCAGGACAAACAGTTATTTTGTCTTTTTTCAGAATGCTCGTCATAAAAATTTATGATAAGGTTTTTTCTTTTTTCCTACCACACAAGGCATTATAATTATATGGTTTATAATCCTATTTATGATATGTAATTTTTTGTTAATTTTTAATAAAATATTGATTTATATTTAATATTATGTGTATTTTTATACAAAATTAATAACCATACTTAACAACAGATCAAATTTTCACAAACCCCGAACTTAACTTCGCGGGAACCAGAAAAAGAGAGAAAAAGATTTTCAAATTGCAAACTGAATAGAAATGATTCCAGTATTCTACCTGAAACCGGTATTTAGGCAAGGAGATATGGAGACAAACAGGTTAAACGGTTTAGTCATCTGAAATCAATCCTTATTCAAATCCACCGTTAATAAAAATTAAGAAGTTTTACTTATCTGCGCAATACTCCTGCGCAGGACGGAGAATCAAGATATTGACGGCTAAAAAATAAGACCAAACTTTAAATATATCAAATTATGAGAACAAACAAAATGTGGCTTTTTCTGGCCTTTCTGTTAATCATTCTTTCCAGCTGTTCTACGATGGATGAAAAAAATTTACTAGAAGACCCTGACACCAACTTAAGTGCCTGCGCTAGCGCAAGAGCATTGGCAGCAACACCAATGCTGCATGTCGGAGGCAGATACCTTAAAGACCCGTGTGACAATAATGTCATCTTACATGGTGTCGCCATAACTCCCAGCCCCTGGTTCAATGGTTGTCAGTATGGGGCTAATTCCGGCTACTGTACCTGGGATAATTACAATGTACAGGGCGCTCTGAACTATAATAAAGCTGTCATGAACAAGCTTAGCAGCGCTGCTGATGGCTGGTATCTCAATTACATCCGTCTTCATATTGACCCGTATTGGACCAATGATCCCGGACCGGCTATCCCTGAGAACGATATCTCAAGATTCAATTATAACCGCCTTGTAACGTATACAGATCAGGTGATAATCCCGCTGATTAACCATGCCCGCAGCCTGGGAATGTATGTCATCCTGCGTCCACCAGGTGTATGTCCAAACCGTATTGCTGTGAACGATGCCTATCATAGCTATCTTAAAACCGTATGGACCTTTTTGTCGCAACATCCGGGCCTAAAGAACGCTGACAATGTAATGTTCGAATTGGCCAACGAACCAGTTGAGATTCTGGGCACCAATGGCACATGGGGATCGACTGGAAACGAGCACTTTGCAGCACTTAAAAACTTCTTCCAGCCATTGGTTAACATCATTCGCAACAATGGAGCCAATAATGTTTGCTGGATACCGGGCACAGGATGGCAATCCCATTACCAAGGCTATGTCAATAACCAGATTACAGGTGGTAATATTGGTTATGCTGTTCATATTTATCCAGCTTACTGGGGCGGTCTCAGCAACTATCAAGCCTTTCAGAACGCATGGAATATCAATGTTAAACCGATTGCAGACATTGCACCGATTGCCATTACCGAGACCGACTGGGCACCGCAGGGCTATGGTACTTTTGGTATCGGTACAACAGGTACCGCAGGCGGAAGCGGATTTGGCGCCAATTTAAAATATATCGTGGATCAGTCAGGCAATGTAAGCTGGAATGTTCTTGCCCCGGATAATCTCCTCCACAAAGGCGATCCTAATGCAGGAACAGCCTACAACAACGATTGGGAAGCCTGCGCCGCACCAGTTAAACAGTGGTTTCAGCAATATGCATCCTCCAATTATCCTGTTGGAAACTGTAATACAACCAGCAGCCTGGTTAATAATGGTATTTATGAGATCGAGTTTCAGACCGATGCCAATAAAGTAGTTGATCTAAAATCCGGAGAGGATGCCAATGGCGCAGTGTTAAGACCATGGACAAGGAATGGTGCTGCCGCACAGCGCTGGGTTGCCATTGACGCCGGCAATGGTTACTGGCGTTTTGTATCCAAAGCGAGTGCAACCAATCGCTGCATTGATTTAGCCAGTAACAGCAATACACTGGGAACTTCGATAAGGCTTTGGCAGAACTATGGTAATGATGCACAAGCCTGGCAGGTAGTTGCTGTCTCCAATGGTTATTATAAAATCCTGTCCAAGGTAGACCCTACACGTGGCTGGGACATTCCCAACTGTACCATGGATGGCAATTCAAACTTACACCTTTGGGATTATTATGGTACGTCATGTCAATTGTTCAAGTTTAAATATATTGGAATGAACTGATATCAATAAAAAAACAGGGTGCTTTTTAAGCATCCTGTTTTTTTATTGTATGTG